>JAZQPD010000149.1:0-8562 GCA_045628285.1 Bacteroidaceae bacterium | reverse complement strand
GTATGCATTTTCGTATCTTACGGCTAATGTGATGATTGATTTTGAAAGCCCTGCAAACATTGGGTTTATCGGAGAATATGCCTTTGCTCAGAAGAACAGTCATGTTGTCGGAATTAGTACAAAAACACTGAACCTTACTACTGCAGCTAATGCTGCTAATCTTGGTAAGGGTGCATTTGCAAAAGTAAAATTCGCAACGGATACACAAGTGCAGTTAGGTGATATTACAGCAGTTCCTGCTGAGCTTTTCCAGAACTCAACAAACCTTACCTACGTACTTTTCAATGCTCTCAACAAGCTTACTGAAATCAAGGAATCTGCATTCGAAGGCTGTAGCGCAATCAAGTGGTTCGGATACTTCGACACTGTTCTTGATGCACACTTCCTTCCTTACACTCTTAGTAAAGTAGGTAAAAATGCATTCAAGGGTGCTCTCTACACTGATGTAGCAAACTTATTGCCAGAGTTCAAGTTCTCTGTAAGTTTCAAGAACGTAAGCCTTGCTGATGTTCCATTTGCTGAGATTACTACAGTAGGTGAAAGCGCATTCGAAAACTGCACCTGGCTCAACAACGTATATTTCTGCAACCTCTTCCCTGCACAGCTTGGAACAGCAACAGACGGCGACTATATAACGGTATTGGCAAACGGACAGCGTTCAAATGCCGTATTCACTTACGGTAATGCCGCATTCGCTGGCGCTGAACTTTCTAAACATTATGATTTCACCGCACGTACTGATGAGACATTCAACAATGCGTTCAAGGGCAATGCTGCCATTACAGAGGCAAAACTCCCTACATCAACAAAGACAATCGGCTTCGATGCATTCAAGGGCTGTACTGCGCTCAAGCTCTGTGACCTGACCAAGCTTCCAGCGCTTGCAAAAATCGAATATAGTGCATTCGAGAATACTAATTCCTACAACAATGTATGGATTCCAAACACTGTAACGTTCATCGGTGAGGATGCATTCGAAAGAGCCGACGAATCAACTTTGAGTACGACTCCACGTACTATTGCAATCCTCTCCAAGGAATCTACAGAGGCACAGGCTGTATCTACGGTTATCAGATCGTACGTAAAGTGTCAGAGTAATCCTGACAAATGGCATGCAACAAAGCCAATTACTACTTACACAAATACAACATTGGTTGTTCCTATGGGCTTGATGAAGGCTTATGCTACAGCTAAATTCCCTGCAACAGGTCATATAGCAAATTGTTCTTCTTCCCCAGAAGGCTATGACTGGAGCCCTGCAGCAGCAGCAAATCACCTCTATACATATGATACTAATGCAAAGAACGTAGGTGACAAGATTTATGTAGGCTACTATGAGTACACAGTAACAACAAATTGGTCTAACCAGTACACAGCAGGGTGCTCTGAATATCCATTGGTTAAGCTGACAGCTATTAATAACGTGGCACTGGGTAATGTGGTGAATAAATTTACACAGACTCTGTACGACAATACAAAGAGTGACCTTACTCGCGACTTCACACTCCAGCTCCCTCAGACAGTATGTGCAGAGAACGAATGGGACAATGGTGCTTCAGTAGTAACCAAGTTAGGCTCTGAAAATACTCATACCGGTTTCTTGGATTTGGATTCAGAGAACAATGCAGAGGGTGTAAACTTCGTATTCTACTGGGTTGAGAAAACTGCAAAGATGTCCGAGCTCAGTTATTCTTATAAGTATAATTTCACATGGATTAATGCAATCAAGAGCCACGTTACTAAGGCAGAAGTACAGGCAAACAAGATCGACCTCACTGACGTATTCAACGGATGTACTAAACTTGCTCAATTTGACTTCCAGGGCTATCCTACTCTGGTAAATGCAAACAATGCAAGTGGCAATATTCCAAAGAATGCAGTTACAGGCTGGTATGGTGCAATTGGTGCTCCAAACGAGGCAAATATCGGTGAATATGCATTCAACGGATGTACTTCCCTCGCTACATTCAACGGTGTTACAGAGGCAGGCTTCAAGTACACAGATGGTACTAATACAGGTACAGACAATACAGTAGGTCAGTATGCATTCTACAACTGTCCACTCACTTCAGTTGTAATTCCAAACAATGTTCTTGTAATCAAAAACAACGCATACCAGAAGACTAAGATTCAAGAAGTCAAGTTCCCAATGGGACTTACAACAATCAATGACCAGGCATTTGCAAACACTCCTCTTACATGGGTTAGACTTCCGAAGTCAATCACATACATCGGTCACTACGTATTCGATGGCAAGGCTAAGGAAATAGAGGGCGAAGGCGATCTGGAAGGTATCGTAGTTGACGGTGAACTCGAAGGTGTTCTTGATATCTATGCATACTGGGGAAAGACAGAACTGGGTGGCCTGACAGTTGAATTAGATGCATTCGGTGAAGCTGAAAAGGTATTCGTAGGTGAAGAACCTAAGTACATTGTTCGTCGTCTCTACATTCCAGACGGAGAGACAGATAATGTAGCAAGCTCCAACGACTATACTGAAGAGGCTCCGTTCAACGACAATCATAAGTTCACATTCGCTGAGGGTATCATTGTAAAGACTCCTAATTTCTCAGCTAGTGACCTCTATAAGACTGGTCGTGTAGACATCGAAATCGATCAGAAGACTGCAGTCCGCAAGCTTACAATCGATGACAATGGCGACATCAATTTCTTCCGTATCAGCAAGACTACTCCTAATGTACAGGTAACATACAAGCGTAAGGTTCAGGCAGGTGTTTACAACCCACTCTTCGTACCATTCTCAGTTGCTGGTGTCGGTGACGACTATCAGATTTACAAGGTATTCGATACAAAGGTTGATGAAACCGGCAATGAGACCATTGAATACGTTAAGCTCGGTGCAGATGAATTTACAAGACCTAACGTGCCATACGTAATCTTCCCAACTGCCGCTAATATCGAGTTGAAGGCAAAGGCATATCAGGATGAGCATATTAGTCCACTCCCTGCAAAGAATACATACTTCAATACAACAGACGTATTTGATTATACGGCAAATCCAGTTGTTATGGCAACTCCACGCGTAACCTGCTCTGATGCAGCCAATGAATACAAGTTCTACGGAACAGTACAAGAGAAGTTCGGTACAACAGTTGCTGCTGATGAGTTCTACACTCTGACATCAATGAACCGCTTCGCCAAGATGACAGACCCTACCAAGTCAGTCAAGGCTCTCCGCTTCTACATGACAACCCGCGAAAAAGTTTATGGAACTGAGTACTTCTACATCAAGGGTCTTGACATTGAAGAGGCAACAGCAATCGAGAACGTGAAGGCAGGTTCACTCAACGCTCCTATGTTCGACCTCATGGGCCGTCAGATTACAACTCCAGCCAAGGGTCAGGTTTACATCCAGAACGGCGTGAAGAAGCTTGCCAAGTAATCATGATAGGTATTAACATTATAAAAGAAAGATTTTAGACATGAAAAAGATTTATTTAGAGCCAGCCATCATGGTACAGATGGTGTCAATAGCTACAAACATAATGGAAGGATCATCGGAAATCGGTGGTGATATCCAGCCAGGAGAATACCCTTTGGTAAAGGATGACTTCGAAAACTTCTTCGACTAATCCACACAACTCTCTCAATAACCAAAGAGCAGGCACCGACGCCTGCTCTTTGCCGTTGAAAAACACCTTATATAATATATTGACGAAGTCTGTAAATTCAGGCCATGTATGGGGATTTTGCGTATTTTTGCAAAAAAAGTTTTTATTCTCGGGAAAAATCATTAATTTTGCAAAAAATGTCTTTTATCCAAATTAGGAATTAGGGAATTAGGAAATTAGGGAATTAGGAAATTATGGGTATATATATAAATAAAGGTAATGCGGGATTTACAGGTTATACGAACGGTGAGTACGTTGACAAAACCGGTATGATTGCCTACATCAACTCTACGTTGGACACGGCTAATCGTCTTACCTGCGTCACCCGTCCGCGCCGCTTCGGCAAGTCCATGGCGGCGAACATGCTGTGCGCCTATTACGACAAGTCGTGCGACTCGTCAGCCTTGTTCGACAGGTTTGAGATTGCAGGGGATGCATCCTACAGGGAACATCTCAACAAGTACCGTGTCATCTACATTGACATCACGAACTTTACCACAAGATATGAGGGACGGAATGACATCATAGACATATTCCAGACAAAAGTCATGGCAGATGTCAAGAATGCCTATCCGTCCGTAGACTATGCTGAAGACTGCGACCTTATGGACGTTCTGTTTGCCATAAGCAGTCAGACAGGCGAGAAGTTCATCATGATTATCGACGAATGGGATGCACTTTGCCGCGAGTTGGCAGACAAGCCTGCCATCATGAGCGAATACGTAAACTTCCTCCGCCGCATGTTCAAGAGCGGCGACACGGCACACGTCTTCGCCGGGGTCTATATGACCGGCATCCTGCCTATCAAGAAGTACGGCACCCAGTCGGCACTGAACGATTTCCGCGAACACTCCATGACTGACCCATTTATCATGGGAGGTTATCTTGGTTTCAACGACGGTGATGTCAGAATGCTTGCAGAGAAGTATCACATGGATTTCGCAGAACTGAAGCGGTGGTATGACGGTTATGAAATGGAAACCTTCGACTGGAGAGTGTACAATCCTCAGGCGCAGATGGTGTCCATCTACAATCCCAATTCGGTGATGATGGCAATCCGAAACCATAAGTGCAAGAACTATTGGGCGCAGACGGAGGCGTTCGAATCACTTAGGCGGTACATCGACTGCGATTTCAATGGTGTGAAGGACACACTGGAAAGCCTTATAACGGGAAAGCCGGTCCGAATCAATATTCTCAGCTTTGGCAACGATTTGAATAATGTAACAGACAACGAGGAACTCTTCACCCTGCTCATACATTTCGGGTACCTAAGTTACAATCAGGATACCATGGAGGCTGTTCTCCCTAACCAGGAGATACGCGAGGAGTTTGTGGAGGCACTCCGTGGCAGCCGGAGCCACAAGGAACTGTCGGAACTGGTGCGCCAGTCGGACCGCCTGCTCGAATCCCTCTGGATGATGGACGAGGAGGCAGTGGCAGAAGGTGTGGAGTACATCCACAACCACAAGGTAGCACAAAACTTCTACAACAACGAGCAGGCACTGCGCTCCGTAGTCCGTACGGCATTCCTCGGAGCCATCGACCATTATATCGAGATACAGGAACTTCCAAGCGGTAAAGGCTATGCCGACCTTGTGTTCATACCGCGACGCAACACACGCAGACCTATCCTCGTGATTGAATTGAAATGGAATGAACCCGTCAATACAGCCATCGACCAGATCAGGGAGCGCGACTATCCCGCCATGCTCTCGGAATATATGAACTCAGCCTCCTATAAGGGGAACGGAGGGGGGATACTCCTTGTGGGCATCAGTTATGACAAGGACACGAAGCAGCACAGTTGCAGGATAGAGGAACTTGGGAATTTGGGAAATTAGGAAATAGGGAATTGGGGAAATTAGGAATTAGGGAATTAGGGAATTTAAAGCTACAGAAATTGTCGGACAAAAGACACGAAGATGCTACTTATGATCATGTGATTAAATGTACGGGGCTCTTTGGTGGAGTACAAGGTCTCAGCCTTCTCATCAATATCATCCGCAACAAAATCACATCCGTGCTGCTTGGTCCTCAGGGAACAGGCATAATCAGTCTGTTGTCGAACTTCATAGAACTGCTGCACCACTCCACCGACTTCGGAATCTGCTTCTCAGCCATAAAACACGTGTCAGAACTGTTTGAGACCGGCGACGAGAAGAAGATACAGAGTTTTATCGTCACCGTACGTACATGGTGTATGATGGCTGGTCTGCTGGGTATGTTCGTTGCGCTGTGCATAGCACCATTCATAACATGGACAAGTACTGCGAACATACTCCTGATAACTCCCATCATCGGCATACTTACCGTCATCAGTGGCGAACAGGCTATCCTCAAGGGTACGAAGCAACTGAAGAAAGTGGCAATCATCTCGATTTTCTGTACCATCGCCACACTGGTAGTCACAGTTCCCCTATTCTATCTCTTCCGCTATAAGGGCATCGCTGCAGCACTGCTTGCAAACCACATAGCCATACTCATCATCACACTCCACTACTCCTCGAAAGTCTACCGTTACGGTTTTCCGCTATTCAATTTCAGGAAAGCCGACCTCACTTCCCATTTCCGTGCCGGCATCCCTATGCTCGTACTCGGAGTGGGATATGTGATTGCAGGCATATTCGGGAAAGGTGCTGAATATGTCATCCGCCAGTTCATACTATCCCAGCACTCTACCCTTGAAGCAGGGCGCATTGCCGTAGGGCTTTACACTGCCGGCTACAGTATAGTGATAACATACGCATCGTATGTCTTCACTGCCATGGAAGTGGACTTCTTCCCACGGCTCTCGGCAGCCGCCCATGACATAAGACGCTCGAATATCATCATAAACCAGCAGATTGAGGTGTGCGCACTGCTCATGGCACCACTCCTCGTAGGACTCGTACTCTTCATGCCGCACATGATCCACTTGCTCTACGCCAACAACTACCACGACGCCATACCTATGGCGGTATGCGCCGCGATGTGTATGTATTTCAAGGCATTTGCCGGACCTGTGGAATATCTGGCCCTCGCAAAGGGCGACTCGAAGATGTATATGTTCGTGGAACTGGCATACGATGTGTTCATTGCAGTCATCATCCCGCTCTCATACCAATACTACGGTCTGACCGGATGCGGAATAGCACTTTCACTCACCGGACTCATCAACTTCATCTTCATATTCTCACTTTATTCCTATAGGTACAAGTTCCTGTTCGACCAGAAGCTATCTGCATTCTATGCCGTCCAGTTCATTCTCATCCTCATGACCATCCTGGCAGTGATGCACGGAATCCAGACAGAACAATCCATACTGAAATGGACAGCCGGACCACTCTGCCTCATCATCTCGTCATTCATATCCATAAGGATTCTCTACCGCGACACGACCATTCTACAAGCCATCTGGAACAGGATACGCCACAAATAGCACACTCATTCCATTCTCCACTGCCTATGTTCTCCATCCTCGTTGCGGTATACAACGCAGAGAAATACCTCCGCGAATGTCTTGATTCACTGATCGGGCAGACCTTCTCCGACATAGAGATCATCTGCATCGACGATGCCAGCACCGACTCGTCGTGGGATATCCTTCAGGAATACAAGGCACGTGACGAGCGTATCGTCCTGCTGAGGAACGGCAGCAACATCGGTCAGGCAGCATCAAGAAATCGCGGTATCGGAATAGCATCCGGACAGTATATCTGCTACCTTGATGCAGACGACTGGTTGAATCCGGATTCCCTGTCACAGGTAAACGACACCTTCCTGCACGACGAAATGACAGACTGTGTGCTCTTCAATCTCGTCATGCACTATCCACAGAGTACGGAGACTTTCAAGATGAGATGCGGAACCTTCACAGGCGAGGAAGCCTGCCATCTGTCGGTCGACTGGCGCATTCACGGAGTCTACGCAGCAAGGGCAGAACTCTTCAGGCAATATCCTTACGACACATCCACTCCATACTATAGCGACGACAACACGACCCGCATCCACTACTTCCATTCCAGGAAGGTAGCCACATCACAGGGAACCTACAACTACCGCCGTCATGCCGATTCGGGAACCATGAGGCTGTCCATCCACACCTTCGACCACATACTTGCCAACATCAGCCTGAAGGAAGCCCTAATAAAAGAAAATGTGCCGGAGGCAATCCTCGGTACACTCGAACTGCATCGTCTCTACAACCTGCTCGGAGCCTACAAGATCTACCAGTACAACAAGAGCCGGTTCTCAAAGGAGGAAACCAGTGAGATCCACACACGGATGGCTCATGTGCTCAAGACAATAGAGACCAAACGCATACCATGGAAAAAATATTGTCGTTTCGGTTATTATCCTTTCCACTGCTACAAACTCTTCAAAATCCAGGAAGAACTATTCTGGACTTTGAGGAAACTTATGAAACTATGAAACCCGCTGACAATCTTGCATTTTTTTCATATTTTTTTTGTCAGTTCAAATAAAAGTCGTACCTTTGCATCGCCGATTATTATCAAGAGGCTTGAGATGCCTCTTTTGTTTGGGCGTGTAGATAGCGACGCAATTGGCCTTGCCGAGCGGTCTGTGAATCATCTGAACAACAATCTCTCCCGCTGCTCCGTAAGGAAATGCAGTTTCAGGGAGTGATTAATTTTGGTTGGAGGGGAAGATGTCAGAAACCCCAAGACCGACATAGAAACAACAATACAGAAAATATTCAAACAGTAAATAAGATTATGAATACTTTAAGTGCTAAGACCCAGTTCGTGACTCCATTGGAGGCAAAGAAGGAATGGGTTGTCGTAGATGCTACAGATCAGGTACTCGGTCGTCTGAGTGCAAAGGTAGCAAAGATTTTACGTGGTAAGTACAAGCCTTGTTTCACTCCTAACCAGGACTGCGGTGACAACGTAATCATCATCAACGCAAACAAGGTTCAGTTCACTGG
>JAZQPD010000148.1:0-5621 GCA_045628285.1 Bacteroidaceae bacterium | reverse complement strand
TTATTTACTTGCTATATTGTCAATACCATATAATACGCCGAATACACCGAGTAGAAGTGTAATATTAAGGCAGATGCTCAGCAGTACAGCCAGTATGTTCAGCCATAAGCTCTTCATCCATGTGATGCCCAGCAACTGTTTATAGAGGATGACGCAGTAGAGGGTCGGCATGAAAAGACTGAAGCGGGCAACCCATGTCTTCCCGTCCTCAAATGCCCCTAACGGAAGGAGTATGAATGCAAGCATCATGTTGAAGCATGTCTGATAGATGAGTGCAAAGAAGTGCTCTGCCACATTCAGTGGCTCACAGGTCTCTGTAGGGCGGAGCAGCTTTTGCTTACGGAAGACGAACCGGTAGGGGAGCAGGTTGATGAGCACTGCAAAGATGGCAAAGTACAGGTTGTTCCCTGTAAGCATCTTAAAATATGACACAAACAGTCCTGCCGAAGTGGAACTGATGTCGTCAGTCTGCATGTTGGGACGGAAAATGTCGAAAGGAGATACGGCATCGGTGAAGAAATAGATGGCAATAGCATAGATGGCCACGAGGAACAGAAGCAAGGACATCGGCTTATAGTAACTGGCCCGTCTGCCTAACAGGTATTCTCGTGCCATGTGTCCAGGCTGGTAGAAAAGTGCTGCACAAGTGTTCCACAACTTGTTGCCACCACCAAATAGGGAGATGACGATGCTCTCGAACATGTCCTTTATCTGAAAGCGTCGTGTCGAGGTTTCCTGTCCGCACTTTGGACAGTATCTATCGTGGCATAGGGTACCACAATTCAGGCATCTGACCTGTTTTTCTGAATGGCGAACTTTTTCCATTATTGTTTCAGGTTCTTTATGACTTTAGCAGGATTGCCTACAGCGATGCAGTCAGACGGGATATCCTTCACGACAACACTCCCGGCTCCGATGATGCAGCGGTCGCCAATAGTGACTCCCGGACAGACGGTCACTCCACCTCCGAGCCAGCAGTCAGCGCCGATGGTGATAAGTGTGCAGCGCTCTATTGGCTTGCGGCGTTCAATGTAATCGATAGGGTGGTTTGGGGTGAGGAACTGGCAGTTGGGGCCTATCTGTGTGTTATCGCCGATGGTGATGATGCCACCGTCGAGCATCGTACCGTTGTAGTTTACAAAGACATTCTCTCCAAGCCGGATGCCATGTCCGTGGTCGCAGTGGAATGGTGGGGAGACTGTAGCTGATTCAGGAATGCCTGGTATGAGTTCCTCAATGACTGTGCGGTAGTCCTCATCCTCGACAGTCATCGTCTGGAGCTTGGCGCACAAGTGCTTTGCGTGGTAATAGCTTGCAAGGCATTCTGGGCTGGTGAAATCATAGAATTCACCATTGCGCATCTTTTCGTATTCTGTCATTGTCGTAGTATCTGTTTGTGGCTAGTAATTCGTGTGGTGCATGTTGTTGTACTCATCGAAGAGGGCAAGGCACTTGTCCCTGTCAACCTCTACCAGGAAGTCGCCAAGGCGTTCACGCCCTCCAAAGATGTCATTGAACTTGTCGTCGCGGAAACCTATACGTCCGTTGTCGGCGATAGTACATCCATAGTAGACCTTGTCGATATTTGCCCACATAATGGCGCACAGGCACATGTGACATGGTTCGCCTGTTGTATAGAGCGTACAGCCCGAGAGGTCGAATGTACCGAGCACTTCGCCGGCTTTGCGAATAGCCATCATTTCGCCGTGAGCAGTAGCGTCGTTGTTCTTCAGCACCATGTTGTGGCCTTGAGATACAATCTTGCCGCCCTTCACGATGACGGCACCAAACGGACCTCCATGTCCATTCTGAATTCCTTTACGTGCCTCCCCTATGGCTATCTGCATATAGTCGTGCGTGTTGAGGTCGGTACTTCCGCCGATGGATTGCGGCTGTGGTCGGAATACGATTGTCTGGCTTATGGCATCCATTCTGTCTATAATTGCCACCGATTCCACTCGATAACCCTCCTGACGGAGTTTCTTTCCACCCTCAAGCTGACCTTTCTCAATGGCGATGCCAATGCCCACAACCTCAGCTCCTGCCTGCCTGGATATGTCGATGAGCGCATGGGCAGCCTGCCCGTCAGACAGGAAATCATCTACAACCAGTATCCGGTCGCCCTTGGAAATGTATGGCTTGGAGATGAATACCTTTCTCGTCTGGCGATGTGTGTAGGAATATGCCTCCGTCACATACTTGTCATCCGTACTGTTTGCCGTCTCGCTCTTCTTGGCAAAGACAACAGGCACCTCGCAGAGGTTCGCCACCATCGTGCCGATTGCAATGCCGCTGGCTTCAATGGTCAGCACCTTGTTGAAGGCAGTATCCCTGAATCTGCGCTTCAGTTCACATGCAATCTGACGCATTATGTCGACATCAATCTGATGATTGAGAAAACTGTCGACTTTTAGGATATTGCCTTCCAGTACAACACCTTTCTTTTTTATGGCTTCTTCAAGAAAATTCATACCGCTATAGTTTTTATGATGATACAATTAACTGGATAAATATCCTTGCTGTTCTTATGAATGTTCATTTGTGTCCATTAATTCAAATGCAAATATAGCATAATTTCTGCAAAGTCAAATCAAATTTACCCAAGAAATTTTGCTGTGTGTTTTGTGGTATCAATAATTTTGCGTAAGTTTGCAAAAGATTTGCTGCATGGATTGCAGAAGAACGAAGCTGATGGCAACGGTCGGGAAACTATTAACCAATAATATTAACTGAAATGTTGAAAGCTAATCCAATTTTCAATGGTCGTACTATGCACGGCATAGCACTGACTATCATGCTTGCAGGTTCGGTGAACCTCATGGCTCAGAAAGATATGCGTGCTCCTAAGGGTGGCAAGCAGATCAGTGACAACCTTATCGGTATCTTCTTCGAGGATATCAGTTCATCTGCCGATGGCGGTCTCTGTGCGGAACTCGTACAGAACGGCTCATTCGAATATAACCCTGCAGAAAGAGACGGATGGGGTGCCGGCACAAGCTGGAAAGTCTCCCGTCCCGGCCACTCTCTCGGAATGGCAGAGGTAAAGCAGCAAAATCCTCTCAACGACAACAACCCCAACTACATGCGTCTGAACATCGAACGCACACGCCAGTTCTACGACTACAATGGCTGGGTGGGCTTCGGACTCCAGAACGAAGGCTTCGGCGGCATTTCCGTAAAGGCAGGTCAGAAGTACGACTTCTCCGTATTCATCCGCGACGTGGAGGGTGCTGCAAAGAAGATAAGGGTTTCCCTCGTACAGCAGGCAGGCTGGCAGGAGAAACTCATTGCCGATGCAGAATTCACAACTGATTCCAAGAACTGGAAAAAATATTCTGCCGTACTTACAGCCAGTGAAGACTGCGAGAAGGCACAGCTGAGAATCCTCTCACTGACCGACGGAAAGATGGATGTCGACATGGTATCACTCATACCTCAGGACACCTACAAGGGACACGGACTCCGCAAGGATCTTGTCGAAGTACTCGAGGCACTCCATCCGAAGTTCATGCGCTTCCCAGGAGGATGTGTGGTTCATGGTGGCGGCGACGGCTTCTGGGACACCTATCGTTGGAAGAACACCATCGGTCCCAAGGAGCAGAGAAAGGCTCTGAAGAATACATGGGGCTATCATCAGTCATTCGGACTGGGATATTTCGAGTATTTCCAGTTGTGTGAGGACATAGGCATGGAACCGCTTCCAATCCTCCCATGCGGCGTGAGCTGCCAGGGAACCAACGGCGGCTGGAGCATGACCGGCAAGCGAGGACAGGATGTAGTGCCAATGTCGGAAATGCAGGAATGGGCTGACGATGCCCTCGACCTTATCGAATGGGCAAACGGTGATCCCAAGACCTCCAAGTGGGCAAAGATGCGTGCCGATGCAGGCCATCCGGCACCATTCAACCTGAAATACCTCGGACTCGGAAACGAGGAACTCATCTCAGAGGAATTCTGCGAACGCTTCAAATATATATACGAACGCGTGCGCAAGGCTCATCCGGAAATCATAATCGTCGGCACAGCCGGACCAGGTAGCCATGCCGACAATCCTGACTATCAGAACGGATGGAAACTCGCAGAGGAAATAGACCTCGCCATCATCGACGAACACTACTACGAACCTCGCAACTACTTCCAGACCTCCCGTCAGTACGACAACTATCCTCGCGACCGGAAGACAAAGGTCTATCTGGGAGAATATGCAGCAAAGGACAAGAAACTCCAGGATGCACTTGCCGAGGCCCTCTATCTCATCCATGTGGAGAGAAACGGCGATGTAGTGGCAATGACATCCTATGCACCTCTCTTTGCAAAGAGAGATGCTACAAACTGGAACCCTGACCTTATCTATTTCGACAACGAGAAGGTCTACCCTACATGCAGTTACTATGTACAGCAGATGTTCGGACTCAGTGCAGGCCAGTACTACTACGGCGACTGCATCAAGTTCAGTGCAGAGGATGCGAAGAACAACCTCCTCGAACAGAGTGCAGTGCTCAATGTGAAGAAACATGAACTCTATCTCAAGATAGCCAACTCCACCGACAAGGCCACTACGGTGAACCTCAACCTGGGCCGTTTCAAGAGCATGAAACCTGAGGCAGAGGTAATGTCAATCAGCGGTCAGCCGGATGACGAGAACAACTACGACCAGCAGCCAGTTACTCCTAAGAAGGAAACCCTGAAGATGAAGAAACAGATGAAATATGAAGTGAAGCCATATTCGTTCACAATGATAAACGTGAAACTCTAAGGCATACATCCCTGAAACGTATAAGCCCCACTCCCTGATGCCCGATGCACCAGGGAGTGTTTTTTCATATCTGAAACTTTTTAATGGACAAAAAACGGAGAAAACTTCTTCTTCAACAGGGGAGTTGTTGTTTCGATTTTTTTCCGTAAATTTGCATCCACATATTGAATCCGTATCGGCAACTTGAATATTTTTACAATTGTTGAAATTGAAATGATTATGAAGAAGGATTTTTTGAGATTTGTTGTTCTGGTGATGCTCTCTGTATTGGTATCATGCAGTGAATCGGACAATGGAACTGACAACCCTGACAGTATAGACCTTGTCATCGAAGGGATGACATTGAAGGAGAAGGTGTGCCAGATGTTTGTGTTGCGTCCTGAGGTGCTGGCATGTCCTGAGGATGTATATAGTCTTGAGGATGTATATCGTCTTGATGTCACGGAACTGACGGACAAGATGACGGATTTCTTCAAGGAATATCCTGTAGGTGGGTTCTGCCTGAACACCAAGAATATCATTTCTCCTGCACAACTTTCCAGGTTCACGACGGACCTTCACTCTCTGTCACCGCACCCGCTGCTTTGTGTCGACGAGGAAGGGGGGCGTGTGGCCCGTATAGCCAACAATGATCAGTTCGGACTTGACAGGTTTGAAAGTATGACGGCATTGGCAAGAGATAGCGACGAGATGACGGTGTACGACGCTGCACACTATATTGAAATAAAAAACCGCGTATTTCAGACCCTATACATCAAGAGTTTTGATTAGTTCCTCAATGTACTTGAGCTTGGTGACATCCTCCCACTGTCCGTCTTTATCAGTTCTCACCTTCTTGTATTTTGAGAGCATCCTGAAGATCTGC
>JAZQPD010000147.1:0-11070 GCA_045628285.1 Bacteroidaceae bacterium | reverse complement strand
AATCAGACATTAATTTTATTTATGGCTGACGACAAAATGTTTAGCACGAATAAAAAAGATATCAATGTTTGATTAACGTTTTAATTAATGTTTGATTAATGTTAAAAATCAAAAATATACGAACTTGATAACAATAAATGAACAATGAAAAATGAATATAGGATTATGAGAAAGATATTGTTTGCAGCGTTGATGCTGGTTTGTGGTGCGGTGCAGAGTGTTGCTTGCACAGGTTTTATCGTGACTAAGGGTGCTTCTGCTGACGGAAGCGTGTTCGTGACCTACAATGCCGACAGTTACGGCATGTACGGAAACATGTATTTCCATCGTGGCGGTACTCACCCGAAGGGCGAGATGCGCAAGGTATATGATTGGGATACAAACAAGTATCTTGGTGAGATTCCTCAGGCAGAGGTGACTTACAATGTGGTTGGTCAGATGAACGAGAATCAGGTGAGTGTGACTGAGACTACATTTGGCGGACGTGAGGAACTTGCGGATTCTACGGGGTTGATAGATTACGGAAGCCTCATCTACATAGCACTCGAACGCAGCAAGACTGCTCGTGAAGCCATCAAGATTATGACTTCATTGGTAGAAGAGTTTGGCTATTACAGCGAAGGTGAGACTTTCTCCATCTGCGACAAGAACGAATGCTGGGTGATGGAGATGATGGGAATGGGACCTGGAAGCAAGGGTGCAGTATGGGTGGCAGTCAGGATTCCTGACGGAAACATCGCCGCACATGCCAATCAGAGCCGCATCACAAAGTTCCTCAAGCTGTTTCCGAAGGAGGATGTGCTCTATAGCAAGAACGTGATTAAGTTTGCCCGAGAGAAGGGTTTCTTCGACGGCAAGGATGTTGACTTCAGTTTCCGTGATGCTTTTGCTCCGAATGACTTCAGTGCAGTACGCTATTGTGAGGCACGGGTATGGAGTTTCTTCAACCACCACGTAAGCGGAATGGACAAGTATCTCGACTATGTTCTTTGCAAGGACCTCAACAACGAAATGCCTCTCTACATGCGTCCGAACACGAAACTCACTCGCGAAGACGTGATGGAAGACATGCGCGACCATTATGAAGGTACTCCGCTCGACATTACTCATGATCTCGGTGCAGGTGCGTGGAACATGCCATACCGTCCGACTCCCCTGAGCAAGAAAGTAGGTGGAAGGGAAGTGTTCAACGAGCGTCCTATCAGTACCCAGCAGACTGGATTCTCGTTCGTTGGTCAGATGCGCAGTTGGCTGGATGACCCTGTAGGCGGAATCGTGTGGTGGACAAACGATGATGCAAATATGGCACCATACGTTCCCGTCTCCTGCGGATGCCTTGATGCTCCGAAGTGCTTTGTACGCAAGGCTGACGTACAGGATGAAGTAACATTTTCTTGGGAATCGGCTTACTGGGTACAGAACACAGTTGCAAACATGGTTTATCCATATTACAGCAAGATGTTCCCTGACTTGAAACGCTATCGTGAAAGTGTTGAGAAGAAGTTTGCTGCCGACATTGCCAAACTCGACAAGATTGCAGCCGGTGCTCGTGGAGAACTGACTTCGTTCAGCATTGACGAGGCCAAATACATGATGGATACATGGAAGGGACTGTTCTCATACATAGTGGTGAAGCACAATGACATGGCTGTGAAGAAAGTTGACTCAAACGACAAGTTCCTTCGTACTCCATACGGATATTCCGAATTCCCTAACCGTCCTGGCTACAGCGATGAGTATTGGAACAAGATTCTCAAGGAGACAGGCGAGAAGTACTTGATAAAGTAGTTAACAGTTAAAAGTTAACAGTTAACAATGAATGAACAGTTAACAATGAATGAACAGTTAACAATGAATGAACAGTTAACAATGAATGAACAGTTAACAATGAATGAACAGTTAACAATGAATTAATAATTAACAATTAAGCGAATTATAGATGAAGACACGGATAATTGCCATCGTGGGTGTGATGATATGCACATCATTGAATGTTTATGCACAGAAGTTGAGTAGGTTGAACTCTACGACCGTTCAGGTTGACTTGCAGGATGGAAAACTGATGTATCTGGACTTTTATGGTCCCGACATCGTTCGTGTCTTCTGTGACCCGCAAGTCGGAATTATCCGTAATCCTGAGGCAAATCCTCCGGCACAGATACTTGTCGGCAACCCACGCAGGGATGTAGGTGAGATTGCCGTTGACGGTATATCAGTTTCAACTTCAAAGATGAGAATCAATGTCGCTGCAAACGGTAGTCTGACGGTCAAGGATGAAACCCGTTCCGTGATTGACAATATCTCGTTCGATTTCTCAAATAAGGGAAAGATATCCGCGACATACAAACCGACTCCATCCGAATATTTCTATGGAGGAGGCTGCCAGAACGGGCGGTTCAGCCATAAGGGCCAGGAAATAGCAATTGAGAACACGAACAACTGGGTGGATGGAGGTGTGTCGAGTCCGGTTCCGTTCTTCTGGAGTACGGGTGGTTACGGCATGATGTGGTACACATTTGCTCCCGGACGATACGACTTCGGCAAGGCAAGCAAGGATGAGGTGCGTCTGACTCACGACACATCTTATCTCGACCTCTTCATCATGGTTGGCAAGAATGGAACCGGTGTGCTGAACGGCTATTACCAGTTGACAGGCAATCCTGTGCTGATGCCGAAGTTCGGCTTTTATGAAGGACACCTAAATGCATACAATCGTGACTACTGGAAAGAATCGGAGAACGGAATACTCTTTGAGGACGGCAAGCGATACAGCGAAAGCCAGAAAGACAACGGCGGTGTGAAGGAAAGTCTGAACGGAGAGAAGAACAACTATCAGTTCAGTGCCCGTGCAGTCATCGACCGTTATCTCGACAATGACTTCCCGCTTGGTTGGATACTTCCAAACGACGGATATGCTACTGGATATGGTCAAACTTCAACCCTTGAGGGCAACTTGCAGAATCTGAAGGAATTCGGCGACTATGCCCGTTCTCGTGGTGTGCAGATAGGACTTTGGACACAAAGCGACCTTCATCCAAAGGATGGTGTTGAGGCTCTGCTTCAGAGAGATATCGTCCGTGAGGTACGTGATGCGGGCCTGCGGGCGGTGAAGACCGATGTGGCATGGGTAGGTTCTGGATACAGTTTCGGACTGAATGGTGTTGCTGACATTGCACAGGTGATGCAGTATTATGGCAACGAGGCTCGTCCGTTCATTATCAGTGTAGATGGTTGGGCTGGCACCCAGCGCTATGCAGGCATCTGGACTGGTGACCAGACGGGCGGACAGTGGGAATACATACGTTTCCACATCCCGTCGTACATAGGCAGCGGCCTTTCGGGAATGCCAAATATTACGAGTGACGTGGATGGAATTTTCGGAGGAAAGAACCCTGTCGTGAACATCCGTGACTTCCAGTGGAAGACATTCACACCGATGCAACTCAACATGGACGGGTGGGGGTCAAGCCAGAAATATCCTCAGGCACAAGGACCGACGGCTGCAAAGATAAATCGCTGGTACCTGAAACTGAAGAGCCGACTCTTGCCTTATTCATACAGCGTTGCTCACGATGCCATCAACGGCAAGCCTATCATGCGTGCCATGATGCTCGAAGAGGAAAATCCTTACACATTAGGCGCTCGCACCCAATATCAGTTCATGTATGGCCCGAGTATTCTCGTGGCACCAATCTATCAGAATACTGCAGCCGACGAAGAGGGCAATGACATACGCAACGGAATCTACCTACCTAAAGGCAACTGGATTGACTACTTCACGGGAGAGTCATTCGCAGGCAGTCGAATCCTGAACGACTATGCCGCACCGATATGGAAACTGCCCGTGTTCGTCAAGGCAGGAGCCGTCATCCCTATGCACAAGTCAACACGTAACCCTTCAGAGATAGATTCCCACTTCCGTTGTTACGACATCTATCCGGGTGCTGACAATATCTTCGACGATTATGATGATGACGGAGTGACACAGAGTTACCTGGACAATAAATTTGTTGTAAATTCCGTGGAAACAAAGATGCAGCCTAAAGGTTGTGAGGTGTATGTTGCCAAAGCCTCAGGCTCTTACGACGGTTTTGAGCCGATGAAGTCAACGCTTCTTCGTGTGTACATGATGAATGAACCAGAGAAATTTACGGTCACCATCAATGGCAAGAAGGTGAAACTGACAAAGGTCAACGACTACAAGACGATGACTCAGACTCCTAATTCATACTATTATGGCACGACTGACGAGGAATACATGTCTATCAAGGGTTTGATGATTAATCTTGAGCAGATGAACATCCGTACAAACGACATCCGTCTTTTGACAAACAATGGTCAGCCATATTATAATGCAGAGACTCTCCTAAAGTCCCACGGCGAACTGTCTCGACCGAGTGTTTCCATTGACAATGCCAGTGCATACGATGTCAAATTGAAGTGGAACGAAGTGGCAAATGCCGACTATTATGAGATTCTCTATGATGACCAGACTTACAGTACCATAAGGCAACTCTCATACACTATTGACGGGCTTGAGCCTCACACCGACTATGCCATGAAGGTCCGTGCAGTGAATGCTGACGGAGCAAGCGAATGGACCGACTTGACTGTCAGTACGATTGAAGACCCACTCAAGGATGCAATTCACGGTATTCGTGGTGAGACTTCATGCGAGAATCAAGGAGGTCAGCAAGTGGCTAAGTTGTTTGACTTCGACCTCGGCACGACATGGCATACCAAGTGGGGACAGAGTGCTGTTCCGTTCTCCCTCACGATGGATTTACGCAGTGTGAACCAACTCGACAAACTGCAGTATGTTCCTCGTACTGACGCAGGAAACGGTACGTTGCTCAAGGGTACGATTGAGGTCAGCACGGACAACCAGACGTGGACTCCAGCCGGTGAATTCAATTGGGAACGCAATGGCAAGGCAAAGGAATTTGTCCTTGATGCTAAGGCACGTTATATCCGATTCAACGTAACCGATGGTGTCGGAGGATTCGGAAGTGGACAACAACTGTATGTGTTCCGCAAGCCAAACAGCGACTGGTACATCCAGGGTGACCTCAACAGGGATGGCAGACTCGATGAAAACGACCTCACAAGTTTCATGAACTATAACGGTCTGCGCAAGGGCGACAGCGACTTCGAGGGCTATATCAGTCAGGGCGATATAAACGGAAACGGATTGATTGATGCCTACGATATCAATGTAGCAGCCATTGAAATGGAGGATGGAGTGAGCAATAAGCCTGTGGCTGCCGTATCGGGAACCTTGCAGATTGCAGCCGACAAGCAGAGTTACAATGCAGGCGATACCATCACGCTTACCATAAGTGGCAAGGGATTGAAGAGTGTCAATGCATTAAGCCTCTGCATTCCATACGATGTCACTAAGATGGAGTATGTACGTGTGGATGCCGATTCGTGCATTGCCAAGATGTACGACCTCACACGTGACCGTCTGCATTCAAACGGCAAGAAGGCGCTCTATCCTACCTTCGTCTACATGGGTGAAAAGAACCCGGTTGAAGGCAATGTACAGATGATGAAGATTCGCTTCGTTGCCAAGCAGACGATGAGGTACAAGCCTGAGATGACAGATGTGATGCTGGTGGATAAAAAGATGAGAACCACCAAGTGATCCTCATCCTCTGAGCGGTAGACGGGGCTCGAACCCGCGACCTTCGGCTTGGGAAGCCAACGCTCTGCCAACTGAGCTACTACCGCATTGCGACGGCAAAGTTAATAAATTAATTTGACATAAGAAAAGTTTTTTCTAAAATGATATTGAAACGACTGGAAATATTGAACTATAAAAACATCCGGGATGCCTCTGTGGAGTTCTCTCCGAATGTGAATTGCTTTGTCGGGCAGAACGGGCAGGGCAAGACAAACCTGCTGGACGCAATATATTTCCTGTCGTTCACCAAGAGTGCTACAAACCACATCGACTCCATGAATATCCGACATGGTGAGGATATGATGATGCTCAAGGGGATATATGACCTGAACGGCACTGAGGAAACCGTCCAGTGCGGGCTGAAACGGGGACAGGCGAAGCAGATGCGGAGAAACATGAAACTCTACAAGCGGATGTCGGAACATCTTGGACTGTTGCCCGTAATCCTTGTATCTCCGAACGACTCGGAACTGATTGGAGGTGGAAGTGAGGAACGCCGGAAACTGATGGATGTGGTAATATCCCAGTATAATAAGGACTATCTGGGAAACCTGATGAGATACAGCAAGGCACTGCAACAGAGAAACAGTATCCTGAAACAGTTTGAGGATTCATCTCTTAGTGGCAATGCGGACGAATTGCTGGAAATGTACGACGAGATGATGGCTGAGGAAGGAGTGAAAATCCATGCGGAGAGGAAGAAATTCGTAGATGAGTTCATACCTGTCTTCCAGGATTACTACAACAAGATATCTGAAGGAAAGGAAACCGTAGGACTCAAATACGTGAGTCATTGTGAGAGAGGCGACCTTCTCGACATCATCAGGGAGAGCAGAAGGAAGGACCTTGTGGTCGGCTATTCCCTTCATGGTGTGCATAAAGACGAATTGGAGATGACTCTCGACGGGTATGGAATAAAGAGAGAAGGGTCGCAGGGACAGAACAAGACATTCCTGATTGCTCTGAAATTGGCTCAATTCAATTTTCTCACGAAAACGGGTAGCCGGACTACACCCTTGCTCCTTCTTGACGACATATTCGACAAACTGGATGCATCACGAGTTGCACAGATTGTATCACTTGCGAATGATGAGCATTTCGGACAGATATTCATCACCGATACCAACCGTGAACATATTGACAGAATACTGGAGAGTACGGGCAAGGATTATAAACTATTCAGCGTAAAGGAAGGAATCGTAGAATGAAGAAGAGCAACAGCGAACAGGTCGGTGATATCCTCCGGCGATTTATGCGCGATGAAGGTCTGGAGACTCCATTGAACCAGTTCCGGCTCATGTCGGCATGGAAGGACGTGATGGGGGAGGGGATAGAACAGTATACGGGCGAGATGTTCATCAAGAACCAGACACTCTTCGTGAAGATAAAGTCGTCGGTGCTGAAAAACAACCTTATGATGATGAGAACGTCACTCGTCAGCAAACTCAACAATACGGTGAATGCTCAGGTCATTACCGACATTCATTTCGTATGAAATAATACAAAACTTGTTAAAAACGCATCCCTTTTCGCTATTTTTGGATTTTATTAGCCCGACTTTCAATTTTATTTACTAACTTTGCAAAGATTATGCATAAATGAAATTTATGAAGGAAATAAAAAGATATATCATTGTGGTCTTTGCGACAATTATGGTGGGATCCTTGATTTCATGTCAGAATACCTACAATAATGTGTATAAGACAGACGATTATTTATACAAATACGAAGCAGCCAAGGCATATTATATGTCGGGCAAATATACTCAATGCTACGAACTTCTTGAACAGATGCTCCTTGTGTTCAAGGGTACTGACAAGGCAGAAGAATGTATGTTCATGAATGCCATGTGCTACTACAAGCTTGGCGATTACGAGACCGCTGGAATCTACTTCGAGAAATATTACCGTACATATCCGAAGAGCGTGTACTCGGAGGATGCGCGTTTCTATAGTGGCATGGCGGCTTTCTATCAGTCTCCAGATCATCGTCTCGACCAGTCTCCGACTTACACTGCAATCTCAGAACTCAGTTCATTCCTTGAGTTCTATCCTCAGTCGGACCGTAGGGAACTGGTTACAAATACCTTGTATGAACTTCAGGACAGACTGGTGCTGAAGGAGTTTGATTCCGCGAAACTGTACTATAATCTCGGAAACTATATCGGCAACTGCTATAATGGCGGAAGCAATTTCGAGGCTTGTATCATAACTGCCGAGAATGCGCTGAAATCCTATCCTTATACCGAATTGCGTGAGGAACTGTACTTGCTGATACTGAAAGCCCGTTACAAACTGGCTGTAAACAGTGTGGAAAGCAAGGCAGAGGAACGCTATCGTCAGACAATTGATGAATATTACGGATTCCGCAATGAGTTTCCTGAGAGCAAGCACCTCAAGGAAGCTGACCTTATTTTCCGCCAGTGCGATGCCAGAGTGAAGAAAATCGAGGTGAAACTGGATAAACAGGAAGAAAAAATGCTTGACAAGGGCTAAAAAACATTGATTAATAATACAAATTCAATATAAAGATGGATTACAAGAAAGTTAATGCACCGGTATCAACCGTAACAAGAAATCTTATCGACATCAGTCGTGAAACAGGTAATGTCTATGAAAGTGTGGCAATCATTGCAAAGCGTGCCAATCAGATTTCTGCTGACTTGAAGGAAGAACTGAGTAAAAAACTCCAGGAGTTCGGTTCAACTACAGACGCACTCGAAGAAGAGTTCCACAACGATGAGCAGATTACTGTCTCAAAGCACTATGAGCGTCTTCCTAAGCCAACTCTGATTGCGACTCAGGAATTTCTTGAGGATAGACTGTATTATCGTAATCCTGCAAAGGAAACCAACAACGAATTCTGATTCTGCGGATGTTACAAAGAATACAGACTGTATATCTCGTAGTCGTGGCTGTGCTGTGCATAGCCGGTTTTTTTAGTCCTTTAGCTACATTCTATAATGGTGCGGAAGGTGTTGCTCAGTTCTCAAACTGGTATTTCTCTGCTAACGTGACTCCTCTGAACAACTTGCAGACTGCCGCCCCATGTGCTCTTGGGGCTTTGTTGGTCATTGTGTTCATGCTCACGCTTATGACTATCATGCTCTTCAATCACAGGATGCGCCAACTCAGACTGATAATAGTCTCCACGATACTGCTAATCGGACATGTTGCCCTGATGGCATTGTTGGTCGTAAAATTCAATATGGAGATTCAGGCTGTAAGGGAATTTGACATGTGTGACTTTAGCATAAGAGTGGCTGGAATATTTCCGTTGCTAAGTATAATATTCAATCTCCTTGCAATTCACGGAATACGCAAGGATGAACGTCTTGTCCGTTCTCTTGACCGATTGAGACAATAACTACTAACAAGGAAAATCTATGGATTTCAAGGAACTTGTACAAAAGCGTCGAAGCATTCGCAAGTACACAGAGGAAAAGCTTACTGAGGACGAGAAGAAAACCATACTTCGCGCCGGTCTGATGGCGCCGACAGGACATGGTGAGAGAGCATGGCAGTTTGTTGCCGTTGACGACAAGGTTTTGCTTGAAAGTCTGTCAAGGTCAAAGGAAATCGGTGCTGAATTTGTGGCAGGTTCCGTCTTTGCTGTTGCCGTTGCCTACGACACAACAAAGGTTACATGGATAGAAGATGCTTCCATTGCCGCAGTCACAATGCAATATCAGGCAGCAGATCTCGGTCTTGGAAGTTGCTGGGCACAGGTTCGTGACCGTCAGACAAGTGAAGGCATATCGTCAAAGGAGTATCTGGCAAAGCTCCTCGGATTGGACTCCAATATGGAAGTACTTTGCATTATAGGATTTGGTCATTCTGCCGTTGAACGAAAACTACAGGATGAGGATAAACTCCAATGGAACCGAGTGAAAAACTTATAAATTAAGGCTTGGAACCAAATATTTGTAATTGCTAACTGCTAACTGAAACTGATGCAAGTTGTTCTCATAGGAGCCGGAAATGTTGCAGTCAGCCTTGGGGCTGCTCTTGTGAAATCAGGGCATCAGGTGGTTCAGGTGTATAGCCGGACTGCAGAATCAGCATCTACGCTTGCAGCCAACCTACAATGCAGTTATACCTGTGACTTGGATAGTCTGAGGTCAGGTGCAGACATCTATTTTGTCTGTCTGAAGGATGATGTCATCCAGCCTCTTGCTCACGAAATCGTGAATGGATTGGATGATTCTCTTTTTGTTCATGTCGCAGGTAGCATACCAATGGATGTGTTTCCGTGCAGAAGACGTGGAGTGATGTGGCCCATACAGTCTTTTACCCGTGCTCAGGTTGTCGACAACTGGAAGGGTATCCCTCTTTTTATAGAAGCCTCGGACGAGCAGGACAGAGAACTTGTGGGAAATATTGCATCAAGTCTTTCCCGCAGTGTCTACGATGCCACATCTGAAGACCGTTCCTACATTCATCTCGCAGCTGTCTTCTGCAACAACTTCTCCAACCACTGCTATGCGCTCGGGGAGAAACTTCTCAGGGATAGGGGAATACCTTTCAGGACCCTCCTTCCGCTGATAGACGGTGCTGCCGCGAAGGTTCACCATGTGTCTCCTGCTAAGGCTCAGACTGGTCCTGCTGTACGTGGCGACAGGGGCGTGATGGAGAAGCATCTTGATATGCTCAGAAATTATCCTGACCTCCTATATATATATAAGGTGTTGTCGGATAGTATAACAGGCATTTTGCCAGAGTGAAAAAGTTAAAAGTTAATAGTGAAAAGTTGATAGTATAGGGTTGAAGGTAAAAAGTAACAATAAACCGTAACACAGCAATATGATTAACTATGATTTGACAAAGATACGTGCAATATTCTTCGACGTTGACGGTGTACTGAGCAGAGAGACGATAAATCTGCATCCGTCAGGAGAACCGATGCGTACCGTAAATATCAAGGATGGCTATGCAATGCAGTTGGCTGTCAGGAAGGGACTGATTTTGGCGGTCATAACTGGTGGAAACACACAGTCTGTCAGGGTCAGATATGAAGGACTCGGACTTAAGGAAATCATTCTGGGTGCTTCTGTGAAGATTGAACACTACAATGCCCTTTGCAGGAAATATGGTCTGAAAGATGAAGAAGTACTTTTTATGGGTGATGATATTCCAGACTATGAGGTAATGAAGAAATGTGGTCTGCCTTGTTGTCCTGCTGATGCTGCTCCTGAGATTAAGGCTATTAGCAAATACATCTCCAGATGTAACGGAGGAGAGGGTTGTGCCCGTGATGTTGTCGAACAGGTCCTTAAGGCAAATCACCAGTGGATGTCTGACAACACCGCTTTCGGCTGGTAAGTCATCACCCACCCTCTAACCACTAACCTCTAACCACTAACCTCTAACCTCTAACCACTAACC
>JAZQPD010000146.1:0-17002 GCA_045628285.1 Bacteroidaceae bacterium | reverse complement strand
AACTGGTGCATTAACTTTACGAAAAAAAGGCGTGTTTAAATTTGCTTGTTACAGAAAATCAACTCAAATAACGATAAGAATTCAAAAAACGACTAACGAGGGCAACATCTGATGGCGTGCCCTCGTCAATTGATATCAAATCTCTGGAATTAAACGACAATCCCTAAATAAGGTTATAGACACTTCGCTTGGTAATACCCAAGAGTATAGCAGTATCTTTAAGAGAAAGAATCTCCTTCTCATTAACTGCTTCAATAGGTTTCTGTGTTACTCGGGCTTCCGCCTCGATGACTTGTTTCTGTCGCCTATGCTTTTTGTAGGCAAGTTCATTGCACCGCTTTGAACAGTAGCGAGTGCTAACCTTCTGTGCGTAAAACTCTTTACCACAAAATTCGCATGTCCTTAGGACTTTCAACTTACTTGTTGCCATTTTTGTTCATTTATGTTAATATTTGTTGGATTACTATGGCCAATGACAATTGACTTTATCGTGCATTATCGTGAACCATCGTGCACCATCGTGAAATTCCTCAATCATCTCGCTGACCTCCGCCACCCATTTTTAGGGTTTTAGGAAGAAGCGGTACAAGAGCGGTACAAAAAAACGAGCAAAAACGACTATTAACGGACTTTATCATAAAGTTCTAAAAATAAAAAAGGCGCTCATAATGAACGCCTTACGTGATATTTTGTGATTGATTGTAATCGATGCTAATCGGGATTTACTTGCCGATGCAGAAGTTCTTGAAGATGGAGTGGAGTGTGTCGTCGGAGGTGATGTCGCCGGTGATTTCGGCGAGGTGGTCGATGCAGTCGTGGAGGTCGAGGGCGATAATATCGGATGAGGGGTATTGTTGACACAACGATTTTGATGCTTGTGGATTCAGACTGTCCTTGACTTTCTGGATTGACAGCAAAGCTTGGCGAAGGGCTTCGACATGGCGAAGGTTGGTGACTATGATGTCGGAGTCTGTATGCTGAAGCTGACGGGCTGTGGCTATGAGTTGCTGTTCCAATTCGTCGATTCCAATGCCTGTCAGTGCCTGAAAAGCACTGGTCTTGTTCTCGACCTTGATGATATGTTGTTTTTCATTTGTCGGAATGTCAGGATAAGGTACTCCTGGTTCTTTCATCATGATGACAATCTGTGCATCCTTCACCTTCCGTATGGTGCGCTCAATGCCCATGGTCTCTACTACATCCTCGGTATCGTGAATTCCTGCAGTGTCGATAAAACGAAACAGGATTCCCTGGATGGTGATGGTTTCTTCAATGGTATCGCGTGTCGTGCCTCTGACATCACTGACAATGGCGCGATCGTCGTGGAGAAGTCGGTTGAGCAATGTGGACTTGCCTACATTCGGCTCTCCTATGATGGCAACTGGAATGCCGTTCTTGAGTGCATTACCAGCCTGGAAAGAGTCAACAAGTCCGGAAATTCTATTTTCTACCTTAGTAACCAAAGCATATAGTTTCTCCCTGTCTGCAAACTGCACGTCTTCTTCGCTGAAGTCAATTTCGAGTTCAAGCAATGATGTGATTTCCAGAAGCTGTTCGCGCAACTGACGCAGTTCACTGCTGAATCCCCCCCGCATCTGACTCATTGCCAGTCTGTGTGTGGCTTCATTTGACGAAGAAATGAGGTCGGCTACTGCCTCGGCCTGACTGAGATCCATCTTGCCATTGAGAAATGCACGTTGGGTGTATTCTCCCGAACGAGCCAATTCGCATCCGTGTTCACAAAGAAGGGTGACGACTTTCTGAAGGATGAACGATGAACCGTGGCACATAATCTCGGCAGAATCCTCTCCCGTGTAGGAATGAGGTGCACGATAGATGCTTACAAGTACTTCGTCGACTTCATCAAGTCCGCTTTCCTTGTTCCCGATTATCTTTCCGAAATGAACCGTGTTTGGTTTTGCTTCAGCCAAACTCCTGCCGTTAGCAGGGCAGAATATGGCATCAACAACAGTAAGAGCATCTTTTCCAGACACTCTTACTATTCCGATTGCTCCTCCTTGAGCCGTTGATATGGCACAAATGGTGCTCATTGATTATTCCATTTTTTCAGATAACATCTCATCCATTGACGCTGCAGCCTTACGACCGTCACCCATTGCGAGGATGACAGTAGCACCTCCGCGGACGATGTCGCCTCCTGCAAAGATTGTAGGGATGTTCGACTGCATCTTGTCGTTGACGGCAATGGTGTTCTTTCTGCCCAGTTCGAGTCCTTCTACAGACTTTGGAACGATTGGGTTAGGACTTACTCCTACAGCCACGATTGCCATATCGATGTCGCGAGTCTCGATTGCACCTTCAACCGGTACTGGCGAACGACGTCCGCTTGCATCCGGTTCTCCGAGTTCCATCTTCTGAAGGCGAACCTGGCAAACTGCACCTTTCTCGTCTGCGATGTATTCGATAGGGTTGTGGAGTGTAAGGAATTCAATGCCCTCCTCCTTTGCGTGCTTCACTTCCTCGAGTCGTGCCGGCATTTCCGCCTCGGAACGACGATATGCTATGAACACCTTCTCAGCACCGAGACGCTTTGCAGTACGGCATGAGTCCATTGCAGTGTTTCCACCACCAACGACCATCACGCTCTTTGCCTTGACGATAGGTGTGTCGGATGCAGGATTTGAAGCATCCATAAGATTTACACGAGTGAGGTATTCGTTTGACGACATGATACCCGTGCTGTTCTCTCCCGGAATATTCATGAAGTTTGGCAGTCCGGCACCACTTGCAACGAAGATTCCCTTGAATCCTTCGTCCTCAAGTTGCTTGATTGTCATTGTCTTGCCTATGATGCAGTCCTTGACGAACTTGACTCCAATTTTCGTGAGGTTGTTGATTTCCACATCAACGATTGCATTAGGCAGACGGAACTCAGGAATGCCATATTTGAGTACACCTCCTATTTCGTGGAGAGCCTCGAATACAGTCACGTCATATCCGTTCTTTGCCATGTCGCCTGCAAAACTCAATCCTGCAGGACCAGAACCGACTACCGCAACCTTGATGCCGTTAGCAGACTTGCACTGAGGCAAAGCCATCTTGCCGCTGTTGCGTTCATAGTCGGCAGCAAAACGCTCAAGATAACCGATTGCAACAGGTTTCTTGCCCATCTTGAGGTGAATGCACTTGCTTTCGCACTGCTTCTCCTGAGGACATACACGTCCACATACAGCAGGAAGCGAAGAAGTTGACTTGAGAACTTTTGCAGCATCGAGATAATTGCCACGTTCGATGCTTTTTATGAATGAAGGAATGTTGATTCCTACCGGACAGCCTTCCATACAAGTAGGCTTAGGACAGTCAAGACAACGCTTTGCTTCAAGCAGAGCCTGTTCTTCTGTGAGTCCTTGATTGACTTCTTCCGTACGAGTCGTAGCACGATATACAGGATCGAGTTCGTTCATCACACAACGTTCGATGTCAGTACGCTCCTTGCCCTTCATACTCTTGCGAAGTTCGTCACGCCAAGGAAGATTGCGGTCTGTGAGTTCAGAGAGAGGAGCAGAGTCGGAATCTGAAATTGGCGTTTCTGTCACGGAAGCCTTGTCTGACTCAGAAGCCGGTGTGTTGCCGCTGAGACTCTGTTCGAGTTTCTTCATCTCCTCGAGTTCCTCCTTCTTAAATGCTCCCATACGCTTGAACATCTCGTCGAAGTCAACCTGATGACCATCGAATTCAGGACCGTCCACACAGACGAAACGGGTCTTTCCGCCGACTGTGATACGGCAAGCACCACACATGCCTGTTCCGTCGACCATAATGGTGTTGAGGGAAACGTCTGTAGGAACGTCATATTTCTTTGTGAGCAGACAGCAGAACTTCATCATGATGGCAGGACCGATAGCAAAACACTTGTCGACCTTTTCCCGAAGTATGACCTGTTCGATTCCGACTGTCACGACACCCTGCTGTCCGTAACTGCCGTCATCGGTCATGATGATTACCTCATCGGAGTGCTTTCTGACTTCGTCCTCAAGGATGATAAGTTCCTTAGTACGACCGGCAAGAACACTGATTACCTTGTTGCCTGCTGCCTTGAGGGCCTTAATGATTGGAAGCATCGGAGCGACGCCAACACCACCTCCGGCACAGACAACCGTACCGAACTTCTGAATGTCGGTAGCCTGTCCGAGTGGTCCCACCACATCCGTGATGTAGTCACCAGGATTGAGACGGCACAACTTTGTAGAA
Organism: Bacteroidaceae bacterium; assembly: GCA_045628285.1. Classification (GTDB taxonomy): domain Bacteria; phylum Bacteroidota; class Bacteroidia; order Bacteroidales; family Bacteroidaceae; genus Colivivens. Next base: position 12,790 of record JAZQPD010000146.1, on the reverse strand, counting down.
GAATAACCTACCGTCTGGACAACCAGTGTGATAGTACCTTTCTCTACATCAGAATCGGCAATTGTGAGAGGCATACGTTCGCCTTCCTCACCAATGCGCACAATCACGAAATGACCTGCTTTGCGGGCCTTTGCAATCAACGGAGCCTCAACTACGAACTTGAAGACCTTCTCCGAAAACTGCTCTTTGGAAACAATCTTATTCACCTTGTATTATATTAATTGGTTGCTGACATATTAGTCGATAATATCAAATCCAGTATATGGCTGAAGAGCCTTTGGAATGAGGATGCCCTTTTCCGTCTGGTTATTCTCGAGGAGAGTTGCCACTATGCGAGGGAGTGCGAGGGCACTACCATTGAGAGTGTGGCAAAGTTGTATCTTCTTGTCCTCTGCACGGCGGTAACGGCATTTCAGACGGTTTGCCTGATAGGTATCAAAATTGCTGACAGATGAAACCTCGAGCCAGCGTCCCTGAGCCTCGGAATAGACTTCGAAGTCGTAGCAGATGGCTGATGTGAAACTCTGGTCGCCACCACAGAGACGGAGTATACGATACGGGAGTTCCAGTTTCTGAAGCAGACCCTCTACATGCGCCAGCATTTCCCGATGACTTTCCTCTGAGTGCTCAGGCTTGTCGATACGCACAATCTCAATCTTCGAGAACTCGTGAAGACGGTTGAGTCCACGTACATCCTTGCCATAACTGCCAGCTTCCCTGCGGAAACACTGGGTATATGCGCAATTCTTGAGAGGAAGGTCCTTTTCGTCGATAATGACATCACGATAGATGTTGGTTACAGGAACCTCTGCAGTAGGAATGAGATAAAGATCATCTACTTCGCAATGGTACATCTGCCCTTCCTTGTCCGGAAGCTGTCCTGTTCCGTATCCTGATGCAGTGTTGACAACCGTAGGAGGCATAATCTCCGTATATCCGGCCTCACGTGCCTGATCGAGGAAGAAATTAATCAGTGCTCTCTGCAAGCGTGCACCTTTCCCTATATATACAGGAAATCCTGCACCAGTAATTTTCACACCGAGGTCGAAATCGATAAGGTTGTATTTCTTTGCCAGTTCCCAATGGGGAATCTTGGCTTCAGTGTTCTCAGGGACTGTCGTCCAGTTGCCTACAGTATCACCATCCTTGCATTCACGCAAAGATGACTTGACAACGAGATTATCCTCAGCACAGGTCCCTTCTGGAACGATGTCATAAGGTATGTTTGGAATAGTGCAGAGATGTGCCGTGAGCCTTTCCTCAGCATCATGCATCTTTGTCTGCAACTCGGCTATCACATTCTTCAGGTTTGCAACCTCCACCTTTGCAGCCTCAGCTTCATCCTTCTTACCCTGCTTCATCAGCATTCCTATCTGGGCTGCAAATTTCTTGCTCTCCGACAGTGCTGCATCAAGTCTTGTCTGAGTTTCCCTGCGCATTTTGTCAATTTCCATTGCCTGGTCAACAGCCTCCTTCGCATTAGGAAAATGTTTCTTTTCCAGACCTTTCACGACTTTTTCAGTCTCCTCTGTTATTAATTTCAGTGTTAGCATCTTGAAATATTTTGTTTACAATGTTCTATGTGCAGTTTATATTATTTGTAATTTTGTCATCCGCATTTGATCGCGCAATTAATTTGCAAAGTTATGAAAATATTCCGAAAAAGAGGATGTATAACTGAGTTTTTTGCTTTTTTAGTTCATTATTGATATTTATTTCGTATATTTGCAGAAGTTTTCTTAATCTGGATATATAAATTCATAGAAATATTATGGCCAAGGCAACCAGCAATGTAAAAAAAGCTAACCCAACTGCAAAAAAAGATACAGACAACATTAAGAAGGAAACCAGAAAGAAATCTGCAAAGGTTTCTGGAGACGTTACAGAACAGACAGACTCAGAAGAAAATGTTGCTGGCGCAGATATCAGCACTTCTACAGCCGTGAAAGAAGAAAAGGTTTCCACCAGAGGGCGCAAGAAAAAAGAGGTATCAGAACCCGACACCTCAGATTCTGCCGTTGACGAAAAGCCAAAGAAAAGGGCAAGAATATCAAAGCCCGTAACGGAACAAGTTGTCATTCCTGAAGTTGCAAGCGATGAAGATGATATGGATGACGATCCTGAAGAAACAGACGACGAAGTAAAGCCACGTGCACGCAGGACACGCAGACAAAAGGCTGACAGCATAAGCATAGGTTCAAGTTCACATGCCATCACCCTTGAACAACTGGACAAATCCAACATATGGACATTGGACGAGCAAGAACTTTTTGATATTTATATCGAAGGGCGCAAGCACGACAGTTTTTCTGAAAACGAGGTACACTACATGAATATCATCCGTCCCGTGTTCGAAATGGCATTCTTTGACTTCAACAACAAGGACAAGAAAAGGGAATACGAAGGACAAGGTTTCTACATTTTCCCGACAGTCAGTACTAACACGGCTAATGCCATGGCAATCCGCCGGCGCCCAATCAAGAAGATTATGGACCTCACTCTTGAGAACGTCCACCACATCGATCCGAAGACAATCCTCAAGTTGATTGACGACAACATGGGCACAGGATGGCAAGGACTGCCCCTTGCAATTCAGGACATCATATCCGCAGCATTCTATGTTGACTGCAGCGTGATGCCGGAATTTGCCCTGCACCGTCCAGGCGGTATCATCGAGAAAAGAATAGAAAGCGGATATGAAGTACTCGAGATTCCACGCGGATCATGGATTGAAGCCGTATTCATCAAGGTAAAGCCAAAACAGGAAAAACTCCATTTCGAGGCCATTCCGGATAAGCCTGTCAAGAAAAAGAAAGAAAAATTCAGTGACGAGGATGAGGACGAGGACTACGATGATGAAGATGAAGATATCGAGGATGACAACCTTGAGGACGAGGAGGAAGATTTCGAAGATGAAAACGAGGAACCGGATGAAGCCAGCATCGAACTCGAGGACATCGACATAGTTGACTCCGACTCTGATGACGATGAATAAAAATGAATGCCCAGCTCTCTACAGCCGGGCATTCATTTTCTGCCATCTACGGGCAACAGACTCATTTTCCAATTTCCACATCATCAAACGTCACATCCTCCATTTTCCCTCTCAGAAGATTGGAACCGGTTTGTACACCCTTCCATAGACAATTCTTCACATGTATGTTGCGGACATTGCACGAATCGGGCAGTGCATCTATGAAGGCACCATACTTGCTACCGTTGGAATTTACATTCTCAAGGAAAACGTTTTGTACCGTTGGATAGTGGCCACGTTCCGACTGTTCCCCCGGTTCGTACACCAAGTTGATTTTCAGGATTGCTTCCTTGCACTGGCCAACCCTGACATCCCTGACATATACTCCGTCCGTGATTCCACCTCTACACGTATTGGTCTTTATGCGTATGACCCTATCCAGGTTGGGGCTGTCCATGTCACAGTCGTGGACGAATACATTCTTCACCCCACCGCTTATCTCACTACCGACGACTACACCTCCGTGACCGTTTGCCATCCTGCATTTCCGCACTATGATATTCTCTGAAGGAGTATTCGTGCGTCTTCCGTCAGCATTCCGCCCACTCTTGATGGCAATACAGTCATCACCCGTATTGAAGAAACAGTCTTCAATGAGTACACCCTCACACGACTCTGGGTCGCAACCGTCACCGTTAGGACCGTCATTCTCCACCTTGACTCCGCGTATGGTAACATTCCTACTCAGGAGCGGATGAATTACCCAGAATGGAGACCGGAGCAGGGTGATGTCCTCTATCAGTACTCCGTCGCACTTCACAAAATTCACCATCTGAGGTCGCATGCCCTTACCTTTTCCGAACTTTCGCAGTTCAACGCCGACATTCTCGTCACTCATTCTCAGCAGGTCGTTTCTGCTACCGTATTTCTGTGATTCAGGAGTGGATTCCGTCCATCCATACTTGGACGCGCCACACATCTGCCACCAGTTCTCATTGGCAGCCTGACCGTCGAACACGCCCTCACCCGTGATGGCTACATCCTTGCAGTCATAAGCATAGATTAGGGGAGAATAATTCCACAAGTCAAGCCCTTCCCAGTGAGTGTAAACAAGCGGATAGAGGTCTGTATCTGTAGAAAACAGCACAGTTGCCCCTTTCTCACAATGCAGGTTGACACGGCTCTGAAGCCGGATGGCACCAGTATTCCACCTGCCTGCAGGAATTACGACCACTCCCCCACCCTGTTCGGAACAGGCAGCAATGGCCTTGTTGATGGCAGTCTGATTCGCTGCTGCACTTGCCTGAGTGGAAGCACCGAAATCAGTAATGACGAACTTTTTCTTCTTGAAGACCGGTTCGCGTATGGATTTCTCAATACTGTGATATAAGGAATTCCATACATTTTTTTCCTGCGAACATACTGTTGCGGAAAACACAAGTGCTGCAATGCAACACAACATTCGTTCTAAGTTCAAGGTAGGTTTAGTCATATTAAATCAGTCAGTAGTTAATGATTCACATTTATATTCGTAGTTAACTGTTAACCAACTTGAATGCCATCGGTAAAGCCTCAACTATGTCCCCTGCCATCAGCGATATTTCGCCCATCCTTTCCGATGCAATATCTCCGGCAAGTCCATGGATATAAGTGCCCATGACAGCGGCATCCTCTAGTTGGTAGCCTTGTGCAAGAAAAGACAGTATCACCCCCGTCAGTACATCTCCACTTCCAGCAGTAGCCATGCCCGGGTTGCCGGTGGGGTTAGTATGAACCGTCCCGTCCGGACATACAATCCTGCTGTTGTGGCCCTTCATCACAATGATTACACCATACCTGCGTGCAAGAAGTAAAGTCCTTTCCAGTTCCTCTTTATCATCGGAACAGCTGCCGATAAGTCCCTTTAGTTCTTTTTTGTGAGGGGTGAGGATGCATCCATGAGGTAATCTGTTCAACCAGTCAGGGTGCAGCCTCAAGATATTAATGCCATCTGCATCAATGACCATAGGACACTCCGTCCTTTCCACAACATCGATGAACCGCATCTGAGTTTCCTCTGCCGTACCAAGCCCGCATCCGATTCCAAGAGCATCAAAACAGCCAAAATCAGAATTACCGGTACAGAGAATTGCTTCAGGAACACAAACCTGCAATACAGGTACATTCTCTTTTGGCGACATGACTGTCAGTTTTCCTATTCCGCTTCTCAAGCAAGCCCTTGCCGCCAGTATGGCTGCACCTGCCATCATGTACTGACCAGCCACAAGCAATCCGTGTCCGAACATACCCTTATGGGCATCCAATGGACGTGGCCTCAGTTTTGCTGCTATTTCTTCGCGAGTAATCATGACCCTCTGTTGTCTATAAGTTCACGAGAATCCTTGCATTGATCTGTCGTCCGGTGAGGTAGTTTGGCACAGCATACTGATGGTTGGCAATGTCTGTCACCCAATAATAACTGTTGACATTTGCAATGCCAAGAATATTGAACGCATCCAGTCCCACCCAAATATCCTTTATATGGTTTCGCATGCCCCACTGGTTGTCAGGTTTGAGCAGACAGTAGGAAATTCCGATATCCACTCTCCGGTAGGCGGGGAAACGGAACAGTTTGTCGTTGATTTCAGAGAATGGTGCGCCGAAAGGAAGTCCGCTTGTGTAGTGGCCCTTTACGCTTATCTTCCACCTGTCTGAGTTAGGGAAGTAATCTGAGAAGAACACTCCAACATTGAAACGCTGGTCGGTAGGACGAGGACTCCATGTGCCGTCAATCTTCTCCTCGGTCTTCATCAGTCCCAGACTTACCCATGAGTCTGTACCAGGCACGAACTCTCCATAGATTTTCAGGTCGAGACCTGCAGTATATCCACTTGCACAGTTCTCACCGGCATAGATTACACGGACATTGTCGACCTTATAGGGCACGAGGTCGGACAGAACCTTGTAATACACTTCTGCAGTAGCCTTGAAAGGACGGTCGTTGACGCGGAACTTATATTCGCTTCCGAATACAAAATGCACTGACCGTTGCGACTTGATATTCTTATTAAGACTTACGAGTGAATTGCCGTTGACAACCACCGTGTCCTTGAGTTCCTTATAGAAAGGTGCCTGATAGTACAATCCGGCAGAGAAACGGAAGAGAAGGTCTTCGTTCCTTGCAGGAATAAACGCAACAGTGGCACGGGGAGAGAACAATGTCTCATTATTGTAATCCCAGTGAGATATTCGCGCTCCATAGTTAAGTACGACTTCCCCTTCAGGATATTCCTTCATCCACTTGTCCTGAATATAGGCCTCTATCCTGTTGGAATGGAGGGCGTTGTTTGAAGAGAGATTATATACGAGGTCAAGCCGGTCGGATTTGTGCGGAAGAGAGTAACCAGCCGAGTCGCGCATTTCCCATTCACGTACAGTCTCGTCTATCTTCTCACTCTTGAAGGTGAGACCATAGTTCAGGTCGTGGCCTGTGAAACGGTTACGTCCGGTCATACCGAAAGATGTCACCTTGGCTGTAAGTCGGTTACGGGCATGCTGGAGATACGTACCGATACCGAGTGATTCGCTGGAATTCTCGTTCGAAAGCCAGTATTCGCCTCGTATGTCGAATGTCTCGCGTTCCTTTGTCTCGAAGGCAGAGGCAACAAGCGAAAGACTATTGTATTGGTTGAAATTATGTGTGAGTGCAAACGAGCCGAAGAGAGTCTGGAACTGGTCGGATTCCGTTCCGTCAAAATACACCTTGAATGACTTTATGTCCTCCGAAGTTCCGAATTTTGTCTCTCTGTCCGATGGTGTGAAGTCATAGTCGTTACGCGACACATTTCCGATTATGTCTACTGTCCACCGTTGGTTCGGACTCCAACTGAGATATGTCTGGTAGTCGAAATCGCGTGGCTCATATTCACCCTTGGTGTCGGTAGTTCCGAGCAAGTTCTTCATGGTCTTGTACCTGACGGCATTTGTCCAACTGACCTTCTGGTTGCCAACTCCAATGTAGGCACTTGCTCCGAGTAGACTGGCAGACACTGATGCTTCGAAACTATGAACTTTCTTGTAAGTGATGTCAAGGACAGATGACATCTTGTCACCATATTTGGCATCAAATCCTCCTGCAGAGAAGCCGATTTTCTCAACCATGTCAGGATTGATGATGGAAAGACCTTCCTGCTGACCGGACCGGATGAGAAGTGGTCTGTACACTTCCGTCCCGTTGAGGTACACGCTGTTTTCATCAAACGAGCCTCCACGCACATTATACTGATTCGACAGCTCGTTGTGGGTACTGACTCCCGATTGCGTGGCAATGATTTGCTCCACACCCTGGCCGGAAGCATTTCCCATGTGTTTTGTATCCGTAAGATTGATGTCGGACATTGCATTTGTCTGGCGACGTATCTCGCTCACATTCACCTGCGCTATCTCAATACCCAGTTTCGGCAACATGATGTCAATCCTTACGGTGTCTGTCGGGTTCTTGAGTACCCTCTTGCGTGTCTGATAGCCCAGAGTGGAAAACACAACTACGAGTGAATCCACCGACTTGCAGGTCAGGGAATACCGTCCCTTAAGGTCAGCGTATGTACTCGCGAGCTGTCCTTCTACATTCACAAGTGCCATTTCCAGCGGAGATTTCTCGTCATCCACTACAGTTCCCTTAATGGTGACCGTCTGTGCCGACATCTCCATACCAGGCACCATAAGGGACAGGACAATGGCAAACCCGAAAATCATATTTCGTACGTAAGTACACATCATATATATATTAACGAAAAAATGCTTCCGAAATTATATTCGCAAGCACTTTTTTATAGAATATGCCATCCTTGGCAGATTATGTCATTTCTTCAGCACCTTCATCGTGGCTTCACCCACCTTGAGCACATATACTCCCTTCGGCAAGGTTGTCAGCGACAATGATGACATGGCATCCTCCTTCGACTGCAGTTTTGTCGGTCTTATTGTATCAACTTTCTTGCCGTCAAGGGTGAATACCTCTATGTCCTGCTTGCCTTTCACATAGAATGTCTCTGCCTTTATGCCCGAAGGATCATCTGTCTGGGAAATGACGAACTTCCTGATGTCTGAAATCTCGTATGCATCAGCATTGACAGTCACTTTGCCGTCCTTGAACTTCATCACCGGGTTCACATCTCCACCAAGAAGATAGTAGACTTCAGTGCCGTCAGCGAGGGTGATAACGAGACTCTTTGCGTGAACAGTGGCAACCACCACCATCATGGCAATTGTGAAGAGTAGTTTTTTCATCTTGCTGTTTGTTTTATACGAGTTAAACAATAGTCAATAAACAAAAAGGTGGTCACATGCGGACCACCTTATTATCTATTAGAAGAATTTGTATCGGTTGTCCTTGACGTCAGCCTTGAGGTAAAGGGTATTGATTACGCTACCCATCACGTTTCGCATTGCATTGCCTGCAACTGCACTTTTCTCGGCCTTGGCGTCGAACTTCTGACTGCCCTTTGTGTTGCCCAATACCTTTACGAGGTAGACACCTGCATTACCCTTTACTGGAGCAGAGAGAGCACCGAGTGAAGTCTTTGCAGCAGCAGCACCGATAATCGGTTCCTGAGCACCTGCCGACATGATGAATGGAGCTGTCTGGAAAGAGATGCTCTTGAGAGAGTCAATCACTGCACCTTTCATGCCTGCAGCAGCTTCGATTGACTTCACGTCCTTCAGCTGTGCAAGGAGCTTTTCAGCCTTCTTGTCTTTGAGTACTTCCTCCTTGAGTTCTTCGTTGAGTTTCTCAACGGAACGGTAGCCGGCCTTGTTGATACCGGTGAGGGCAGCTACGAGAAGACGGTCGTTATCGCCACATTCGTAGAGTGGAGAGATATCGTTGATGTCAGCCTCGTCGAATACCCACTTGAGTGCATCGTGAGTTCCGTGAATGTTGGCAATAATATGGTTTGCACTGACCACATCGTTTGCCGTAAGCATCTGGTAACCACTCTTTACGGCATTCTTATCCATTTCCTCAAGAGTTTTGTTCGCTGCAATGAAAGAACTTAATTTGTTGTACTCTGCATTGTAGGTCTCGTCAGAGAAACGGCTCTCCTTTACTATTGTAGCCACATTGTACTTGGAGATAGGATTCTTTGAATCGAGAACCTGAAGTACGATGATGTTGCCGTTTGAAAGCTTAACCTGCTTGGTTGCACCTACACCCGTTGCATATATGGAAGATATGAAGAGTGCATTGTCGGCATCAACCGTGCTTGTCTCAAAGGATGCTGTAGAAACCCATGAAGAGTCGCCTGCCTGCCCGTAGATTTTTGCTATGTCAGTAAACTTGGCACCGGCATTGAGAGCATACACGATACGGTCAGCCTTTTCTGCAACCTTTTCCGGAGTCTCAGCAGCAACGCCGATTTGGCGGAAGAGAACAGAGTCAGCCTGGACGGTCTTGTCGAGCAGACGGAATGTATAATAACTGTTTGTTGCGAAGTCGAATTCAGCAGGAGCAGTCTCGCCTACTGCAATGGAATCAAGCTTGTCGGCAATCATTGCAGGGAAGGCATTCTTGCTTTTGAGTACGTTTGAATAAGGAAGAAGCGATGCATTCTGGCGAACCACATTTCCTGCAAGTTCGTTTGTCTCTGCTGCTGCAAGTTGCTTCTGTGCCGCCTCAATACTTTCCTGGGAAGCCTTTTTGTCGGCATCGCTTGGGAGGACTGCTACAGAGATGTACTTGATGTCGCGAGTCTCTACGAGCTGCTTGTAGAATTCCTTGTGTTCGTCGTACTTGGCCTTGATATCTGCATCGGAAACCTGAACGTCCTTATCCTCCACACTGGAGAATGGGAAAGAAGCAACTACGAGGTCACTTACATTGCCCTTTTCTTCAAATTCCTGCTTTGCGGAAACTGAGTTGGAAGTAAGGGCTGCAGACATCAGCACCTGATATTTCTGTCCGTAGAGCTGGTCGCGAATACTGCGCTGAGCGAAGAGGTAGAACTTGTAAACCTTTTCGTAAATGTCAGGCAACTGCTGACCTGCATCCTTCATTGTCTTATAGTCGGCAAGGAACTTCTGAACTGACTGGAAGTCATACGTACCAGTCTCCGGGTTTGCGAAGATTGGAACCTGAAGGAGCTGGCTCTGACCAGTCTGGATAACCTGAGCCACCTCTTCGTCAGTCACCTGAATACCGAGTTTCTGGCATTCATCTTGGATAAGCCTGTTCTGGACATAAGTCTGCCAAGCCTCATCCTTGATGCGGTTGAGCTGGTCTTCGCCACTTGCATCCTGACCAAGAATGTCATAATAATTCTGGAGATCGTTCACCATGTCGTTGTAGTCCTGAATCGACAAGGTCTTACCTAAAACTTCTCCTACCTGCTGTTTTGATTGACTGAGCAATCCTTCACCACCACGTACCAAATCGCCCATGACGAAGAGGAATAGAGCCACTGCTATTACCGTAACAAGCAAGACTCCGTGGTTCCTGATTTTTTGTAATGCTGCCATTGTTAATTATGTATTTATTTGTTGTTGTATGCATGTTAAGCGCACAAAGGTAAGAAAAAAATCTGCAACTGCAAAATTTTTTCCTGCAATTACATTACCTTTCTTCTATCTTCAATCTTATAGCCAGGATACCCGACCACAGAGAATGTCACGTCATCATCATCACATGAATATTTTATGTCATTATAAATGAACGACAAAGCAAGCATCCCTCTCTTCACCTTGAGTTTTTTGATGCTCCTGGTCCTCGAATTTATTACGACCACAATTTTGGTCCTGCCATTTTTGGAAGAAAGGACAATATCATCCTTCGCCTCGCACACCGAAAACACATTCTGTCCGATTACGAACGAGTCCTCACTTATCACCCTACCCTCTCCTGAGAAGCCTTCCGGAATGAGAGCCATAAGAGCCAGCATCTGTTCCGAATCATCCCTCTGACCCTGAACGACTACGGTTCTGTCGCTCCGATTGCAAATCCACATGATGTGATTGTAGAAATAAGTCGTCTCATCCTCAATCTGCAACGCCATACGGTCATTCTTCTTATGAAGCCTCATGTTTACCATGGGCATCACCGACAATTTCATCGTGAAATCCACCTCCAGGCCATCTGCATTTTTCAGATTCCCCGAAGCCTCCCTCAACATGGCCATTGCCTCGCCCGCCATCCTCTGCCGGGCACATACAGCCACCACCGACGCAAAGAACAGCACAACGACTACCGCAATCCTTCCTTTCATAAATTCATAATTCATAATTCATAATTTTTTGTTGGCCGTTAGCCGTTATTCCCAATTCCTCCGAGCGAAGCGAGGGTGCAAATATACTATTTTTCTACTGAAAATCCAAAAAAAGGCGTCCCCAAAGAGAGAACGCCACAGAAATTTGTCTTGATATAAGGAGGCTTTCGCCTGGTGAGATATTCATCATCCAACCAATCCGTTGGCAAATTGTTCACTGACGTCAACTCGTGTCAGGAAAGGCTGGGGAAGATCAGTCCATCTTGGCGAACTTTTTCAAAGCCGATGCAAAATTACAACTATTTAATGGAACAAACTGATTTTTTTGTTTCACAACTTGTAGATAGCGTAACATCTTACCTTACACACCGAAACAAAAGATATACAAAAACGTTACACGAAATCCAAATATCTATTCGCACTATCGCTCGCTGCGCTCGCGCAAGATACTCACGCTCGGAAATAAAAATAAAAAATTTTTCTACTTTTTATTTTGTATTTCTCTCGCTTAATCGTATCTTTGCAGATGTTATCAGTTGATGTCATGGCAAAGCTTAACAAGATAAAGGTGGAGAAAGTCATTATGGGTGTCGATCCAGGCACCAATATGATGGGATATGGTGTGCTGAACGTATGCGGCAACAAGGCTGAGATGGTGGTAATGGGTGTTATCGAACTGAAGAAATATAAGGACATGTATATGCGTCTGGGGAAGATTTTCGAAAGGATTACTGAAATCATTGATTCCTATCATCCCGACGAGATTGCCATCGAGGCTCCGTTCTTCGGCAAGAATGTACAGAGTATGCTGAAACTGGGTAGAGCTCAGGGGGTTGCGATTGCAGCAGCCATACAGCGCGACGTGCCTATCACGGAATATATGCCGACAAAGATAAAGATGGCCATAACGGGAAACGGAGGTGCCTCGAAGGACCAGGTTGCCGGAATGTTGCAGAGAATGCTTAACATATCAGAGGAGAGCATGAGGATTCAGTTTGATGCCACGGACGCACTGGGTGCCGCGTATTGCCATTTCCTCCAGATGTCGCCGGCAAACGGCATGCACGATACCGGGGCTGCAAAGTCATGGAAGGAATTCGTGAGCAAGAACCAATCAAGGGTTACGAGAGTTGTCAAACCAAAAAAAACCGACTGACGACAAACTTGGTTTCATATAGACGAATCAGTATCAGATTTCTTCGCTTATCGGAAACTATCGGAAACTATCGGAAATGCTGCCATTTGTCATGTCGTACCTTTGTGCAGTAAAAAGCAAATCGCACTGCAAACAAGTTAGGTCAGTATGATTGATGTCAAAATTCGGTGTGACGCAGCATACGGTCAACAGATGGCTAAAATGTCTCGCTGACGCATTGAAAATCAGGGTTATGTCGTTACGGGACATCGGGACATTCGTATATATAAATAAAGAATGTACCGATGTACCAGTAGAAACCTCCTGCGAGGAATTGCCGTTTAAGAGTAGAAATTGTGTTTAATTTGTGTATAATTGTGGAATAAATATGCGATTCAACAAAAGTCTGCATACAAATGGCTGAAAGATATTGAGAATCAAGGG
>JAZQPD010000145.1:0-2772 GCA_045628285.1 Bacteroidaceae bacterium | reverse complement strand
AAAAACTGAAGATTCTGAAGATTCTCAACGACCAAAGGCACTTTTCGCAATGAAAAAGTCATCAAAAAAGATAGAATCTTCAGCGATTTCCATATAGAATCTTCAGTCTTATTAATTGGAATTCAGCATGTTTACTATGCGCTGAAGATCCTGAAGGATAAAAGTCCTTCCATTTTTTCACTTGCGGCTGCAACATACTACCTCTGATGTAGGCAAGTGGTACTGCTGACGCAGACAAGTGGCATTGCTGATGCAGGCAAATGGTACTACTGAGACGGGCATAAACTATTACTGACTTTGTACTGTTGATTCGGGGTGACGTTATGACTTGGGGTGACTTTCCCACCCCCTGTTTTCACCAGAAAAATGCATTTTTTGCCTCTGAATGTATATAGTTTCCAATATTTTTGGTTTTTTATTTGCTTATTCGTATATTTGCACAAAAGAAATTCATATGGATGACAATATCGGAACTCTCTTGTGGGTGGATGACGAGATTGAGCTGCTGAAGGCTTACATCATCTTCCTTGAGAAAAAAGGTTATGAGGTAGTGACGGCTACGAATGGTGGCGATGCCATTGATTTGTGCAGGGAACGTAATTTCGACCTTATCTTCCTCGATGAGAACATGCCGGGACTGAGTGGGCTGGAAACTCTCTCGCAGATAAAGGAGGTGAACAGCACTATCCCTATCGTCATGGTGACGAAGAGCGAGGAGGAAAACATCATGGATCAGGCGATAGGTCAGAAAATTGCGGACTATCTCATCAAGCCTGTCAATCCCAACCAGATATTCCTGACCATCAAGAAGCATCTGCACAAGAAGCAGATTGAGACGGAGGTGACCGACTCGAGTTATCAGCAGAACTTCGGCAAGATTGGCATGCAGATAAACGACTCGTACAGCCTTGAGGAGTGGATGGACGTTTATCGGAAACTGGTGTTTTGGGAACTGGAACTGAGTGCAACGGGCAGTGAGATGACAGAGATGCTCCGTATGCAGAAGCAGGAGGCGAACTTAGGTTTTGCGAAGTTCGTGAAGTCGCACTATGTGGACTGGATCATCAACAGCGACAATCGTCCGATGATGAGTCCTGATGTGTTCAAGAAGAAGGTGTTTCCGGCTCTGAATGCCGGAGAACAGGTGTATCTGATAGTATTCGACAACTTCAGGTACGACCAGTGGAGGGTCATCAGTCAGGAACTTGCCAACGACTTCTCATTCGACGAGGAACTCTATCTCAGCATTCTCCCTACTGCAACCCAGTATGCCCGTAATGCCATCTTTGCAGGACTGATGCCTAACCAGATTGCGCAGATGTTTCCCGAACTCTGGGTAGACGAAGATGAGGAAGAGGGCAAGAACCTGAACGAATCGCCTCTTATCCAGACGCAGTTGGAACGCTTCCGCCGTCAGAACACCTTCACCTACAACAAGCTCAACAACTCCGATGATGGCGAGAAATTGCTCGGGCAGTTCCATACTCTCACGGGCAAGGATCTGAACGTGATTGTGATAAACTTCATCGACATGTTGTCGCATGTCCGTACTGAGTCCATGATGGTCAGGGAACTTGCCTCGGACGAGAATGCCTACAGGAGCATTACGGAATCGTGGTTCCTGCATTCTCCGGTAAGAGAACTGTTCCAACGTCTGGCTCAGACAGATGCACGGATAATCATCACTACCGACCATGGAAGTATCAGGGTCGACAAGCCGATAAAGGTGGTGGGCGACAAGAATACCAACACCAACCTGCGCTACAAACTCGGCAAGAACCTGAGTTACAACCCGAAGGAAGTGTTTGAGATGAAGGACCCGAGGAAGGCAATGCTTCCTGCTCCGAATATCAGCACATCGTATGTGTTTGCATCAGGAGATGATTTCTTTGCATATCCGAACAACTACAACCACTATGTGAACTACTACAGGAACACTTTCCAGCATGGTGGCATCAGTATGGAGGAAATGCTGATTCCTCTCATCGAGATGAAGGGCAAGAGAAGAAAGAAATAAAAAAATATAATGGACAGGACATTCAACATTTCCCAGATAGACGAAGCCGCAAGATGGTTTCTCGATGTGATTGGCGACAACAGGTTGATTGCTTTCTATGGAGACATGGGAGCAGGAAAGACAACATTCATAAAGGCTGTGTGCCATCAGCTTGGAGTGACCGACTCCATCACATCACCTACCTTTGCCATCGTGAACGAATATGCCGATGCGGACGAGAATCCTGTCTACCACTTTGATTTTTACAGGATAAAGAAGGTAGACGAGGTACGCGACATCAGTTTTGATGAATATGCCTACAGTGGCTGTTTCTGTTTCATGGAATGGCCGGAACTTATAGAGGAACTGCTTCCCGAAGAGACAGTAAGGGTAACCATCAGGGAACTCGACAATGGGGAGAGGAGGTTGGAAATTGGGGAATTAGGAAATTAGGAAATTGGGAAATTGGGAAATTAGGAAATTAGGGAATTAGGAAATTGGGAATTTAGGAAATTGGGGAATTATGGAAGATTTTGTACATCTGCATGTCCACACACAATATTCCATCCTTGATGGTCAGGCAAGTATAGGGAAACTGGTTGACAAGGCCATAAAGAATGGCATGAGGGGAATGGCTATCACCGATCATGGCAATATGTTCGGAATAAAGGAGTTCTTCAATATCGTAGAGAAGGTCAATGGTGAAAGGAAGAAGGAAGGGCTCGAGCCATTCAAGCCCATTTTCGGATGTGAGGTGTACTGTGCCCGAAGGAGTC
>JAZQPD010000144.1:0-4657 GCA_045628285.1 Bacteroidaceae bacterium | reverse complement strand
GAGGAGATGGCTCAGACACTTCTCAAGACCGAATTCGTCGAAGGCGGCATTGCCGTAAGGTACGGCACGCCCGTCACACCAGATGATACTTGGACGAAGAGGATTGCCTTCCTTGTCCACGCACACTAGTCCGTGCATCTGATAACTGATACCGATAGCCTTTACGCTTGCAAGCAGGGATGGATTGCTTGAAGCAACCTTCTTTGTTGCCTCGATGAGGTTTGTCCACCACATCTCAGGTTCCTGTTCTGCCCATCCCATCTGCTTTGCGATGATTGGAGCCTCGCTCTCAGGATAGAAGGTCGTTGCTACTATCTCTCCCGACACTGCATCAACCAGTGAAGCCTTCACTGAAGATGTACCTATGTCATAACCTAATAAATATGCCATTTTGATTTACTGTTTACTATTTACTATTTACAGGTTTTTTGATTTACTATTTACGTACTATTTACGGTTTGTTTGATTTACTCGGATTTTCCACTTCGAGTTTACACGGTTTAGTCGATTCCTTCAATAGTCTTGATGTTGCCGTTCTCGTCAAATTCCAATTCACACACCTTGAGGCTGCGGAGCCATGACTTGCCACCCGAAGGCACACTGTCATGATGGAAGAGATACCATTTGCCTTCCCACTGGATGATGGCGTGGTGGGTAGTCCATCCAACCACTGGAGTGAGGATGACACCTTTATATGTGAACGGACCATATACATTGTCACCTACGGCATAGCAGAGCAGATGGCTGTCGCCTGTGGAGTAAGTGAAATAGTATTTGCCGTCCTTCTTGAACATCCAGCTTGCCTCGAAGAATCTGTGAGGGTCGTTTGCCTTCAGCGGCTTGCCATCTTCGTCAACCACGAGGATTGGACGTGGTGCCTCAGCATAGTTCAGACCGTCCTTTGTCAGACGCACACAGCGGCTTGGCAGTGCATCCTCTTCGCCTTCCGGGAGATATGGAGTCTCAAGATGGATGTTGTCCTTGTATCTCTGAAGTTGTCCGCCCCAGAGTCCTCCGAAGTACACGTAGACTTCACCGTCCTTGTCGTCCTTGAAGGCACACATGTCGATGCTGTAGCTTCCGGGAACCGGTGCTGGTTGAGGGATGAACGGGCCTGCAGGGTTGTCAGCGATTGCTGTACCCCAGTGGAACACGTCGTTTCTGTCCTTGAGAGGGAAGTACATTATATATTTCCTGACCTTCTTGCTGAAGCCCATTCCCTTGGCCTGGTCTTCGGCTGTAGTAGGGACTTCCACCTCATATTGCTGGACATCACAGTCCCAGAGCTGCCGTCCTGCCCAAGGAATGTCTTCCTGGCGGAGTACGCATCCGTGGTCCGTGACTGTTCCTGTCATAGGGTCGCCGTCGATTGAGAGAACATGATAGTCCTTCATCACGTACTGGTCGCCATTGTCGTTTTCTACGTTCTCACACTCCCAGTCATGCGACGGATAGATATAGATTTTTCCGTTGAATACATGAACGGAAGGGTCTGCCATATAGTCGGCAGGGAAAAGATATCTCTTTGTTGCCATATCTTTTGATTTGTTGGTTAATATTTCTTTGCTAACTTGATGATTTCGCTTACGAATGGTTTGGGTTCGAAGTTACGGTCGAATGCCAGAGGATAGTCCGTGCGGAAAGGCACTGGCCAGCCGTTCTTCCAACTGTCGCCGTCGGTCAATCCCCAGAATGTCACTCTTGTGATTACGTCCTTGTGCTTCAGGTAGAGTGCGAAGAGTTTCTTGAAGAAGTCTGTCTGTTCCTGAGCCTTCTCCTTTGGAAGCCCGTCAGTGTAAGGGTTCAGTTCGCTCTTGTAACCGTAGGTCTCGTCGATGGCAGCACCGCCAAATCCCATTCTCGGAGCAGGGAGCACGCTGAGGTCGAGTTCGGTAATCATCACCTTTACACCCTCGGCAGCATATGCGTTGATACTTGCCTCGTAGGCATCCAGATTGGAGTCGAATGCCACGTGCGACTGCATTCCCACACCGTCAATCCTGCATCCGTGAGCCTTCAGGTCGCGGATAAGTTCCACCACTGCCTGGCGTTTCATGGGATTGTCCATGCCATAGTCGTTGTAGTAGAGTTCGGCATCAGGGTCAGCCTCGTGGGCGAACTGGAATGCCAGACGGATGAACTCGGGACCGATGATTCTGTAGAAATTGGAATTTCTCATCTTGCCGTTCTCCATGATGGCCTCGTTCACCACATCCCATCCCTTTATCCTGCCCTTGAAATGGCCTACGACGGTATGGATGTGCTCTCTCATCCTCTTTATCAGTTCGTCCTTGGTGACCTCGTTGCTCATGTCATCCTTGAAGAACCAGTAAGGCACCTGTGAGTGCCATACAAGGCAATGGCCTGTGATGACCTGCCCGTTCTTCTCTGCCAGGTTCACCAATGCGTCAGCATCCCTCCAGTCGTAGAGGTCGATCTTGGGATGGATTTCCTCCGGTTTCATACAGTTCTCTGGCACCAGTGCGCTGAACTGGTTCCTGATGAGGTTCTGAACCTTCGGATCCTGGCTTTTGACCTGGCGAACATTGATTGCTGCACCGATGAGGAACTTATCCTTGAAAGCCTCACGGAGAGTCTGTGCCTGGAGGCTCATTGCTCCCAGACACACCGCCATTGCAAGATATCTTAGATTACCTTTCATTTTTATTATTTATTTTTCAAGTTTTAGGTTCACAAACCATCAACTCTATTCCATCATCCTCTCGCTTCGATTTCCCTGTTCATTTCGTCCAGTCTCTTGTCTGTAAGAGGATACTTGTAGATCAGACATCCCACTACGATAAGGAGAAGTGCAGGAATGATGGTGGTAAACCAGAGGATTGCTTCCTTTACAGTCTCGGAATAGTCAGCCAGTTTCGTGTAATATGCGTTTACCGGTGCTGCAATGAATGATGCCAGGAACACTACTACGAAAATCCAGAGCATCAGCTGCAGACACTTGTTTGCCTTGAACTCACTGAACATCTCGCCGTAAGTGGCAGGTTTTTCCGGAGTGGTGACGATATTTTCCTTACAGCCAAGGAAACACAGGGTCAAAAGTACAAATCCGGCGAGTGCGAACACACAGATGACGATAAACCATGCGTCAGGACCACCTGGCAGGGCGGAAACCTCGTCAGCAAGGTTGAATCCCAACCATCCCATTACCAATGGAGTAATCCATCCTGCAATTGAGAAACCAGCCTTGAAGGCAACACCGGCAAGGGCATTGACAGTAGCGGCAGGACGGTTTCCTGTACGGTATTCTGCTTCTGTAATAACCTCAGGAACAAGAGCCCACATCAGTGAACCGACGAGCAAGCCCACACCAGTCATGACTTTTGCAATCTGTACGATGGTGTTGCATTCGTCGACATTGAAGAACTTGCCGACAGCATACAGCACGACAAATCCGATGAAACCGATGGAGAGAAGTACATAATAGAGTCCCTTCTTGCCCAGCAGGTTCTTCAGCACCGGAAGCAGAGGCAGGATGATGAAGGCAGGAATGGTACCGATGGCCATGAATGAAGCCTGTTTCCAGTCAATAGTCTGATTGGCAACAATGGCAAGACCGATAGGGAAACCAGCCTGTACGACTATCTGACCTATGTTGGCACAAACCATTCGTGTAGAGGTGAGGATGAGCACCTCGTTGTTGTCGCGAGTCATGCTCGCCATGATAGAGCCGTAAGGGATGTTGACTACGGAGTAAATCATGCTGAGGAGAGTGTAGCTGACCGTAGCGTAGATGATCTTCATGGTCATCGACCATTCGGCAGCCATAGGGAGCATGAGGCAGCAGGCTGCAATCGTGAGAGGAATACCGCCATAAAGGAGATAGGTGCGGTACTTGCCCAACTTTGGATTGTGGTTGTCGATGTAGCGGCCTACGATAGGACTCCATATACAATCGAAGAGTCTGACCGCAAGTATGAGTCCACTGACGAATACGGGACTGATCTTCAGTACCGTACAGAGATAGATCATCAGGAAGGTTGCTACCGTCTGGAAAATTAAGTTCTGTGCAAGGTCTCCACTACCGAAACCGATTCTTTGCAACCAACTCAACTTGTAAAAACCTTTTGATTCCTGTGCTGAGCCAGTCGAAGTTGCTTGTGCCAATTCTGCCATTTGTTTTGAATTTTTGTTTTTGTAACCACATACCCGGCAAAAACCGGATTCATGATTTAAGTTTATAAATTATTAATTGCAATTTTCATCTGCAAAGATAATAAAAATAATGATACGTGCGTACATAAAACGGGATAAAATTTCGGCTAAGCCAACAATTGGTGCTGTAAATACAATTTGGGAACCATATACATTTCGGCCACAAAATAAATAAAACCACCACTTATTCGTTTTCTTTTCCAACCACGAATTGAAAGCGAATAATTTTGTTATGAATACATCTTTCGCATGTGCTAACCCCGAAGGGGTGGCATAATACGAGGGCACTGAAAAAGTCCCGTAGGGACGAAATAATATAGCACAGGGGGTCAACCCTGTGTCATGAGGTTGCCAATAACCAAAGCGCTGTAAGTGCGACAGACTCCGCTTGCGCCTGAGCACCAACTGGAGCGCAAGAATTCCATATCTCTTTGTATATGAAACTATTTCGCCCTTACAGGGCTCGTGGAATTGGATAATCTTG
>JAZQPD010000143.1:0-8418 GCA_045628285.1 Bacteroidaceae bacterium | reverse complement strand
TGGCTATGGCACTGGTCTTTCCCGACTTCTGCTTCGCCTTGATGCCGTGGATGTCGCCCTTGGCAAAGAACCCGACGCTGTTGCGCTCGAGCATGTAGACCTCAGGAGGATAGGTCTTCGCATGGCTGATGCGCTGCTCGATTGTATCGGCATAAAAAGCTGCACTTCGTTTTACATAATTAGTCGATTTTCAAATAGATGTTAATTTATTGATTATTAACAAAGTAACTAATAAAAAATTTGCATGTATTCGCAGGATTTTGTAACTTTACACAATAAACCTTGCAAATTAGATATGTACAAATCGTCGTCTAACAGCCGTCAGGCATCACTTTTCTGGGATTTGGGAACCATGCTGGATCCGAAGCATTCTCTGTTCAAGTTGGCAGACATGATTGACTGGTCATGTTTTGAGAAGAACTTTGCGCCACTCTTCTGCGCAGACAACGGTCGTCCACCGAAGCCTATCAGGCTGATGGTCGGTCTGCTCATGCTCAAGCACCTTCGCAACGTGTCTGACGAGCAGGTTGTCGTTCAGTTCACGGAGAATGCCTATTATCAGTATTTCTGCGGCATGGAGTCATTCTGCACGTCTGCTCCGTGTGCGTCCTCGGAACTTGTACACTTCCGTCACCGCATCGGTGAAGAGGGCGTAGAACTGATCCTGAAGGAAAGCATCCGCTGTGCCTTATCCGAAGGTGGGTTACGTGGCTTATTACAACTGATGGTGACGAATTTGATACATCAAAGTATCTTGCGTGTGTATGCGCGTGAACTTTTTAAGGCTTGACTAAGTAGCAACTTCTTCAAAAAAAATTTTACTTTTTTCACAATCGGGTTAAACCTTTTGGGAACTGCATGGTCATAGATAGCAGAAATATTTCCGTTATGATGAAAAAATTGTTATTGTCGTTGCTTTTTGCAACTTGTCTTCTGAGTGTTTCCTATGCCCAGAGGAAGGTAGCCGTATCTGGTTTCGTGAAGGATTCTGAAAGTGCTGATGCTCTTATGAGGGCTACTGTTCAAATTATGGACAAGGACACTGCGAAGATGGTCCTCGGTACTGTGACTAACAACATCGGTGGTTACACTGTGAAGAATGTGACCCCGGGTACATATGTAATAAAAATCAGTTATATCGGCTACCACAACTTCTTCCGCAAGATTGAACTGCCGGAGGGTAAAACTACCTTCAATGTGGGTACCACGATGCTCGTACCGAGCAGTGTGATGCTCCAGACGGCTGTAGTGACCGCTGCCCTGCAGCAAGTAGAGGTAAAGGAAGACACCGTCCTCTTCAATGCCGATGCGTTCAAGACTCCTGAAGGAAGTGTGCTTGAGGAACTCATCAAGAAGATTCCAGGTGCGACGGTGGACAGCGACGGCAAGATTACCATAAACGGAAAGACCGTGACAAAGATTCTCGTGAAGGGTAAGGAGTTTTTCAACAACGACACCCAGATGGCGATGAAGAACCTGCCGGTAGAAATAGTAAATAAGGTGAAGGTATACGACAAGAAGAGTGACTTGACACGTATCACCGGAATCGACGATGGTCAGGAAGAGACTGTTATCGACCTCGACGTGAAGAAGGGCATGGACAGAGGTTGGTTCGGAAATATAGACCTCGGACTAGGTACTCACGACAGGTGGTCGGGACGCTTCAATATCCAGCGCTTTGCCGACGGCCAACAGGCAAGTATCCTCAGCAACATGAACTCCGACGGTATCCGCAAGAACGGGCAAGTAGGTGCCAACCTTGCGTACGACTTCGGCGAGAACCTGGAGGTGGGCGGCAACATCCGCTACAACGGCAGCAGCAACAACAGTTGGAACAAGAGCAACAGCCAGAATTTCAACCATCTTGACTTCTCTACCTTCTCCAACAACTACAGCAAGAGCAAGAGCCACAACAACAGCGTGAGCGGTGACTTCAAGATTGAATGGAAACTCGATAGCCTCACGACCATCCTCTTCCGTCCGAACTTCAGTTTCGGGAACAACGACTCATGGAATACCGGAAACAACGCAAGTTTCCAGAAGAACGATCCATACGAATACACCTATGGTGATGCTCACACCATCATCGACAATCCGTTGGACATGACTCAGTTTGATGCACTCCCTGACAGTATCAAGACGAACCTCAGCCGCAGCGGTGGCGACAGCGACGGCAACTCAAAGAGCGTGAGGGGTAACCTGCTTCTCAACCACCGTATGATGAAGCGAGGGCGCAACATGTCCATCAGACTTGATGCCAACTGGAGCGACGACGACAATAAGAATTTCAACCTCAACGACGTGCGGTACTTCCAGGAGGATCCGCAGACTCACATAAAAGAGCCTGACCAGTTCCTCTACAGATACCGTACCTCTCCTAACGACAGCAAGGGTATCACAGCCGGTTTCACATACTCTGAGCCTCTGCTTGAAGGTCTTACCCTCCAGCTCAACTACCAGTTCAGCCACTCAAGGAGAACTTCGGACAACAGGACATACAACATGAGTTACAACGACATTGAAAGAAATAGTGCAGATCCTTATCGCAACAACAGAATGTTCGAACAACTGAGATGGCAAGTGCAGGGACTCGACAGTCTCCGTCAGTTCCTCCTCGACAACGTAGGCATACTGCCTTTGAACTTCGACCAGATGAGAGACTCCCTTGAGAGTGTACGACTCAGCAACTACAGCGACGACATCAACAATAGCCATAACATGGAGCTCAGTCTGCGCTACAACACCGAATTCATCAATGCCACTCTGGGTGTGCAGTATCAGCCTCAGCACCAGAAAATAGACTATGCAAAAATGGGACGCGACACAATTGCATCAAGAGACTATGCACGACTGACTCCGACATTAAACTTCAGATACAGATTCACACGACAGCATTCAATCAGGATTCAGTACCGTGGCAATGTTTCACAACCTTCTATTACAAACCTTTTTGACTGGACAGATGACAGCAACCCTATGCGTATCAGCCACGGTAATCCTGATTTGAAGCCTTCGTTCTCGCACAATGTATCCCTGCAATATCAGAACTATGTGACTGCAAGAATGCAGAGCTACAATGCGAATATCAGCTATCAGACAACTTCGGACAACATCAGCAACAAGACACAATATCTTCCGGAAACCGGTAAGCAGGAGACATGGCCTGAGAACATAAACGGAAACTGGAACATAAACGGAAGCGTAGGATTCAGCACTCCTCTCTTCGTGGAACGCCTCATGCTCAACACAAACACCAACGTGGGCTACAGGAACAACGTGTCATTCCTCTTCCAAAACAATCAGGACTACAAGAACACGGTAAAGAACACCACAGTGAGCGAACGGCTCAGTTTCACATACCGCGAGACATACTGGGACGTATCACTCAGCGGAAATGTCAACTACTCGAACTCAAAGAGTATGCTGATGCCAGCAAACAACCAGAACACATTCAACTTCAACTACGGTCTCTCATCCACAGGTCAGTTTGACAACGGATTCGGATTCTCCACCGACATCAACATGAGCAGCCGTAGAGGTTACACACGAAGCGATGCCAATACCAATGAACTTATCTGGAACGCACAGGTAAGTTACCGTTTCCTCCAGGGACGCAAGGCATCCATCCGCCTAATGGTTTACGATATCCTTCAGCAGAGGAGCAACATCAGCCGTAACATCAGTGCCACTCAGATCAGTGAAAGCGAAAACCAAACCGTCTACAGCTACCTGATGGTTCACTTCATGTACCGCTTCAACATCTTCGGAACTCGCGAAGGCAGACAGGAACTCCGTCAGCAGAGGGCAATGAGAAACATGAGTGACGAGGCAATCCGCAACATGCCAATGGGCGACGGCTTCGGTGGCAGAGGCGGCGGAGGCGGCGGAGGCGGCTTCAGAGTCAGCAGAGGCAGATAATCAACCTCGAGCCACATGGTCACACTCCGATAAGAACAGACAGAAAGAACATATCAGGCAACCATAGTCCAAATGATTATGGTTGCTTTTTTATGCACTTTTCTAAAAAAACATCACACATTGAACTGATAACTCCTATTTTTTTTCTAATTTTGCAATGATTAATTCACAACTCACAATAAAATAGTAAATCTTCCACTGGTAAAGGTCAATAGTAAATAGTAAATAGTAAATAGTCAAATAGTAAATTAAATTATGATAATATATCCTAACGCAAAGATAAATATAGGACTTAATGTGACGGAACGCCGTGCTGATGGTTACCACAATCTTGAGACTGTGTTCTACCCTATCGAACTGCTCGATGTTATGGAAATCACAGATGCAAAGAAGTTCTCACTTAAAGTGACAGGAACCGTGCTTGGCGGTACTCCTGACGACAATCTCGTGACAAAGGCGTATCGTTTGCTTGCTGCAGATTTCAAGCTGCCAGCTTTGAACATTCATCTCCACAAACATATCCCTACGGGAGCAGGATTAGGTGGAGGCAGTGCTGATGCCGCATTCACCATCAAGGCTCTGAATGAGAAGTTCAATCTTTGTCTCACACCAAAGAAAATGGAGAAATATGCCTCTTCGCTCGGTGCTGACTGCGCATTTTTCATAAAGGACAAGCCAGTGTTTGCAACAGGAATCGGAGACGTATTCCACCCATTCAAATTGTCATTGAAAGGCAAGACTATCACTTTGGTGAAACCAGACGTATTCGTTTCTACAGCTGACGCATATCGGAATGTAACGCCTAAGTCACCTAAAGTCAGTCTCACAGAACTTCTTCAGAGACCATTGAAGGAATGGAAAGACTGCGTAGTGAATGATTTCGAAGCAAGTGTATTTCCGAAATATCCTGAAATTGCAGCCATCAAGGATCGTCTCTACGACCTCGGTGCTGTCTATGCGTCCATGTCCGGCAGCGGCAGTGCCATCTATGGCATATTCGATTCTCCGGTGGAGAACATCGACGAAGTATTCTCTGGATATTTCGTAAGACAAAGAGAATTATAAATAACGCTTATGGAAGAAAATCAATATAACAGTCTTACTGACATTAACGATGCAGAGGTTGTTAAGGAACCTGCAATAGCATACACAATCAACAAAGCCGATGTGTATCTGCATCATGAACAAGTCGTTGATGACAACTATAAAGACTATCTCCAAAAGAATCTTGATTCTCAGTCATACAGAGAATTGCAAGAATTGAATTTCATGGCCGGACAACCTTGGCCGGCAAATGAATCAGAAGCAAACTGGATTGACGAATCCGAGGCTGTCGGAGACAGTGATGTTGTTCCAGAGGAAATTGTGAGTCAAGTCATCAACACATGGACAAACATAAGATAGTCTGGCACAGAAGAGCATTGTCGGCATTCAATAAGATGTCTGCATGGTATCTGACCTATGCAGGAGCATCATTTACCAGAACATTTGCGAAAGATATCGTACAAACATTAGAAACTTTAGAATTAGCACCCACTATTGGACGCAAGATAGACGAACGATGAAACAAGACATATCGAGCATTTGCCAATCATCAACGATGTATGATTCATTACTGGCACAATGATAAAGAAATTCATATTGTCAATCTGATTTTTACAAGAACTGATTTTCATTTGTAGAAGAATAAATGACCTATAAGGAACAAATAGAGCAACTGAGAAAGGAACTGCATCAGCACAACTACAACTATTATGTGCTGAACCAGCCGACGATTTCTGATTATGAATTTGATCAGAAGATGCATGAGTTGGAAGACCTCGAGACTTTCCATCCAGATTGCTTCGACCCGAACTCCCCTACCCAGCGCGTAGGCAGCGACCTCAATCAGCAGTTCACTCAGGTGTCGCACAAATATCCGATGCTATCACTCGCCAACACCTACAACGAAGATGATGTGGCGGAATTCTATCGCAGAGTGGCTGAAGGACTTGAAGGTGAGGACTTCGAGATTTGCTGCGAGATGAAATATGACGGACTGAGTATTTCGCTGACCTACATCGACGGCAGACTCACTCAGGCTGTGACCAGAGGCGATGGTGTTCACGGAGATGACGTGACTGCAAATGTAAGGTGCATCCATTCCATTCCTTTACAGTTGATTCCAGGTTCAGGCTATCCTCATGAATTCGAGATTCGTGGCGAAATACTGATGCCTTGGACATCCTTCGAGAAACTCAATGCCGAGCGCGAGGCAAAAGAAGAACCACTATTCGCAAATCCAAGAAATGCAGCAAGCGGAACACTGAAGTCGCAGAACTCATCGGTAGTGGCTCAACGCAATCTTGATGCATATCTCTATTACCTTCTCGGTGAGAGCAACGACCTCTTTACCCCACAAAATCTCTGGATTTCCCACTATGACAACCTCATGGAGGCACAGAAATGGGGATTCAAGATTTCACAAGGAATGAGGCTGTGCAAATCGATGGAGGAAATTCTCGACTTCATCAACTATTGGGACAAGGAAAGAAAGAACCTTCCTGTTGCCACCGACGGCATCGTACTGAAAGTAAATTCTCTTCGCCAGCAACGGCACTTAGGCTATACTGCAAAATCACCACGATGGGCCATAGCATACAAGTTCAAGGCAGAGCGTGCATGCACAAGACTGAACGAAGTGACTTATCAAGTAGGACGAACCGGGGCCATTACTCCAGTTGCCAATATGAATCCTGTTCAACTGGCAGGAACCATGGTAAAACGGGCATCGCTCCACAATGCAGACATTATCAGCCAACTCGACCTCCACATAGGCGACATGGTCTATGTAGAGAAAGGTGGAGAAATCATTCCGAAGGTCGTAGGTGTAGATGTCGACCAGCGCACACCCGACTTGAAGAAAGTGGAATTCATCACACATTGTCCTGAATGCGGTGCGGAATTGGTAAGATATGAAGGCGAAGCAGCACACTATTGTCCTAACGACACAGGTTGTTCGCCTCAGATTCGTGGAAGAATCGAGCATTTCATTTCCCGCAAGGCAATGAACATAGAATCTCTCGGTCCTGAGACAGTTGATGATTTCTTCACTCGCGGACTCATAAAGGATGTGGCTGATTTGTACGAACTGACTCCATTGGAGATTTCCAACTTCAACAAGAACCGTTCTGTGTCGGCAGTGAAGGCTGTAAATGCCATCAGGGAATCGTGCAAGGTGCCATTTGAACGAGTGGTGTTCGCAATAGGAATACGTTTCGTAGGAGAGACCACTGCCAAACTCATTGCACGCAAGTTCAAGAACATGGATGCCTTGCAACATGCCACAATCGAACAGTTGCTCGAAGTGGACGGTGTGGGCGAAGTGATAGCAAAGAGCGTGGTGGACTTCTTCAGCAACAAGCGCAACATCAGTATCATCGAGCGACTTCGCAAGGCAGGAGTCACGATGGAACTCTCGGCAGAACAACTCGAAGGACAGACAGACCGGCTGGCAGGAAAGAGTATCGTCATAAGCGGTGTGTTCGCACAGCACTCACGCGATGAATATAAGGCTCTGATTGAGAAACATGGCGGGAAGAACGTGGCAAGCATCTCGTCGAAGACCACCTTCGTCCTTGCCGGTGAAAATATGGGCCCCTCAAAACTCGAGAAGGCAAGCAAACTCGGAGTTGACATCATCAACGAGGAACAATTTTTAGAAATAATAGGACTGGCATCCAGCCAGAGTGAAAAATAAATAGTAAATATCCCAATAATAATAGTAAATAGTCAATAGTCAAATAGTAAATAACTTTATGGTAAATAAGATTAAAGGTTTAGGCATTGCCCTTGTGACTCCATTCACAAAGGACGCTCAGGTAGACTATAAGGCTCTCGTCAAGTTGGTTGAGCAACAGATTGCCGAAGGTGCCGATTTTTTATGTATTCTTGCAACAACAGCAGAAACACCATGTCTGACGGCAGAAGAGAAGAAAAGCATCAGGGACATCGTTGTAGAGAAAGTTGCCGGACGTATTCCTATAGTAATCGGATGTAGCAGCAACAACACATCGGAGGTAGTCAATTCACTTCTGACAGAAGACTACACCGGCATCGACGGAATTCTCTCTGTCTGTCCGTACTACAACAAACCGACTCAGGAAGGACTCTATCAGCATTTCCGTGCCATCGCAGCAGCCACTTCCCTACCCGTCATTCTCTACAACGTGCCAGGTCGTACAGGTGTGAACCTCACGGCAGCTACCACTTTGCGGCTTGCCAACGATTGCGACAACATCGTTGCCATAAAGGAAGCCAGCGGAAATCTCAGGCAGATTGAAGAGATATGCAAGAACAAGCCCGAAGGATTCGATGTGCTGTCGGGCGACGACGGAATCATAGTCGACATTATTCGTCTGGGTGGCCAGGGTGCCATCAGTGTCATCGGCAACGCACTGACAAGGGAGAGTGTTGAAATGGTACACCAGGCTCTCGACGGCCAGTTCGCAAAGGCTGAGG
>JAZQPD010000142.1:0-4637 GCA_045628285.1 Bacteroidaceae bacterium | reverse complement strand
GCGGAGCATCACGCGTCACTCTTTCCGGTCGTGCAAACCAGTTGGATACCCGTAATTCCGGAGCATCCAAAATCAGTTATTTGAATTTCAATAAGGATTAAGATTTATTTCCCGGCCTCAGGCTTTGCCTGGGGCCTTTCTTTCATGGCTCGCAAACTGAATTCGCAACCGCAATAGAGTTGGTTATAAAACCCGTTTTCGCGCAGCAGTTGATTACGACGTTCCTGCAACCCACCTTTTCGCCAATTGCGGTCATTGAATTGCACTCCTTCCACTTGGCTGGTAGCCCATACGCCTGCCTGGTTTATTTGTTCCAATGATTTCCATCGGCTTGACGCCAGAGTCGTGGTTATTTCGTCAAATCCTTTTTCTGCTGCTACTTGTGCTGTCCGAAGCATTCGTATCTTAAAGCATTGCAGACAACGCTTCCCTCGTTCCGGTTCGTTTTCTAATCCACATACTTTTTGCAACCATTCCTCGTGGTTGTAATCGTCGTCTATTACATCCAGGCCCAGTTTGTTGGCATAACGAGTCAGTTCGTTCTTGCGGATCAGATATCCCTCCTCCGGATAGATGTTCGGATTACAATAGAATAGGGTGGGACGTATATCATTGGTCAGCATCCACTCCAGTATGGCGCTGCTGCATGGAGCGCAACAACAATGCAAAAGTATCTTTTTCATGTCTGCAAAGGTAGTAATTCTTTTTGTCGTTTTGCAATAGTTTATTCTTTGTATGAAAAAGAGGTCGTGTCAAATGTAACTGGCACGACCTCTTTTTGGCTATATACATCATGTTTCTTTGAAAGATCACATTTTTAGGCTGCTATCTGATAGCAGCGGAATCAATGTACCACCCGTATCACTTTGAAATGTACCTTTCATAGCGTAATGAAATGTACCGTCTGTGACACATTGAAATGTACCGGGTCTATCACTTTGAAATGTACCACCCGTATCAGTTTGAAATGTACCACCCGCTGATAATCTAACCAGTACCAGTTGAAATCAGCATCAGAATGGTTGCTTTGAGTTAACCTGCGTATCTTTGTGGATAAGAATAAAATTCACGAAGATATGGCTAACAGAAAAGTAACAATGACCCATCTAAGAGCAATCGTAAGGGAGTTCAAGTTAGGAACTCCAATGAGAGAGATTGAGCGCAAGCTCAAGATCAGTCGCACATCGCTTCGTCCTTACAAGGAACGTGCAGAGGCCTCAGGAAAGACCATGGCGGAACTTCTGCAACTGGCCGACTCAGAACTTCACTCTATCCTCAGCAAGGAAGATGTCCATCGCAACCGCGATGCCGAACGTTATGCGTTCATGCAGGCCAACATCGAAGAGTATGCCCATGCCATGACACGCAAGTACATGACCTATGAGGTGCTGTATGAGGACACCTACTGCAAGTCCACGGATAATCCATACGGCTATACCCAGTTCAAGTCCATACTTCAGGAATACGAGAAGAAGAATGACCTGAAATACCATAATATATATGCTCCCGCCCATGAGATGCAGTTTGATTTTGCCGGGGATCCGTTGTGGGTGGTGGACACAAAGACTGGAGAATGCCAGAAAGCAACCGTCCTGGTGTGTGTTCTCCCATATTCCATGATGAGCTTTGCCATAGCCATGCTGTCTACAAGGATGGAGCACTTTTTCCCTGCATTATCAAAGGCGCTGGAGTACTTCGGAGGTGTCCCTGAAATATCCAAGACGGACAACATGCTCCAGTGGGTCAAGCGCTATGACCGCTACGAACCAGCGCTGAATGAGGCAGCAGAAAAATGGGCCATGCACTATGGAACCGACATTGCAGGATGCCGGTCACGGAAGCCGCGTGACAAGGGACCGGCAGAAGGTCTTGTGGCCAGGGTATATCAGTTCTACTACTCACGAATCTATAATGAGACATGGACATCACTTGATGAGCTGAATAACAGGATTTTGGAGTTAAACGACTTATATAACGACCGCATCAAGAGCGGGCAGGTACAGAGCAGGCGCGAAAAGTTCATGCAGGAGGAGCAGCCGTATCTTCTTCCTCTGCCTCAAGAGCGATTCATGTTCAAGTATGAGAAGGCCATTACCGTCAACAGCACCTATCACTTCCAGATAGATCGTGGCCGTTTCTACAGCGTGCCCTACCAGTATGTAGGACAGAAGGCCAAGGTGGTCTATGATGCAGAGACTGTTGAGGTGTGGGTTGACCTTAAGCGCATTGCTGTCCATAAAAGGCAGTACCATGACGGCTACAGCACCCTGGCTGAACACATGCCTGAAAACCATAGGGCCTATGCAGAGAGCAAGGAATACAATGCGGCATACTTCCAGAAAAAGGCATCCCTGATAGGTCCTGAGACCCGGGCGGTGATTGATGCCGTTCTCAAACGGCCGTACTTCGTGCAGCAGGCATACAGGGCTTGCCAGGGAATCCTCCGTCTGGGCAGCCGCTACACAGCCAAGCGCCTGGAGGATGCCTGCCGGCATATAGACCAGAAGGATGCTGCAAGCTACAAGATGGTTGAATCCATACTTAGGAATGGTCTGGACCAAGTCACTGAATCACAGGATAACGATGCTGCATACATGCCGGCAAACGATAACGTGAGAGGTGCCGATGCATACAAATAATGACAACAACTGGTACGCAACAAAGAAGATATGAACAATCAAGAAACTATCCTCCAGCTGGAGGAGCTCAAACTCAGAGGCATGGCCGATTACTACAAATCCATGCTCTCGCAACCCGTAAACGAATGGCCTTCCATCGACATGTTCGCAGCGCGAATGGCCGAGGCTGAGAGGCAATACAGAAACACAAAGAAGACTGAGATGTACCTGAAGACAAGCAAACTCAGGTACAACTCAATGCTAGAGGACGTGCATTGCTCCAATGAAAGGAACCTCTCAAAGGACACGCTGCTGCAACTGATGGACTGTAGCTTCATTGCAAGAGCAGAGAACATCCTCATCGATGGCAAGACAGGCTGCGGAAAGTCCTTCCTTGCCTGCGCTCTTGGCCGACAGGCCTGCTTCATGGGATATCGGGTTGAATACTTCTCCATGAACAAGTTCATCGAGCGGATTGCCCTCGCCAAACTTGACGGGACAATAATAAAGGTCATCAATCACATCCAACGCAACGACCTCGTCATCTTCGACGACTTCGGCTTGCAGCCGCTCGATAATAACTCGCGTCTGGCACTACTGCAGATCCTTGAGGACTGTTACATGAGAAAATCTGTCATAGTCACCTCACAGTTGCCTGTTGCGAAATGGTATGACTACATCAACGAACCAACACTGGCTGATGCTATCATGGACAGGCTCACTGCAGGAGAAACGCACAGAATAGAGCTAAAAGGTGAATCGTTAAGGCGAAAAAAACAAAAATAATCGTAACTTTGCAGAACCTCATTGCAACCACTTCTGAGGTGGTACATTACATTGTGATACAGGCGGTACATTACAAACCGCTACAAGAGGTACATTTATCCCGCTATAATCAGTTAAGAAATGTTTAAAATCCATACTTCAATTAATCGGTTCTTGCAGGTATGTAGATTTGGCATCTTGCTATTGTTCCTGTCATCCTGTGTGGAGGAATATGTTTTGCCGAATGATATCGCAACTCAATATACAGAGCAACTGTATATTACCGGTTCCATCGCATCCGGTTCAGAATCAGTTTTTCATTTATCCAAGACAGAGGCTTTAGATTATAATGGCAGGGAAAAATCTGTCACTGATGCCGTGGTGAAAATCATTGGAGAGAACGGTTATGTAAGTGGAATTGCAGAGACTGATGGCGATGGTACCTATACCATTAGAACTGAAAAACTTCAGGAATCTCGCTACAAGGTTTCTGTAGTAGTCGATGGCGAAGTGTATGAATCGGAATATCAGTCTATTTTACATACGCCAGCCTTGCAGCATGTTGGCTTTACCGAGATACCGGGAAAAGAGACGGTAAATATTCATGTTACTACAAAGGGTACAGAAAACAGTCCCAGAAAATATATGTGGACTTTTGACTTAGACTATGAATTCCCTGCCCTGCTGGATCTACGTGCTGTAAAATATGTAGATAAATATGTAATTGTGAATCTTCAAAAATATCCAAGGTTGACCCTGGAATCTAATCCTTATTATTATTGTTGGAAGCATGAGGAATCTACGACCATTCAGATTTACGATACGGAAAACTTGACAAATAACGAGGTTAGGGAACACGTAATCCATAGCATAGGGATAGACCAGAAATGTCTGACTTCACTTTGTGCCATAACAGTACACCAGTATTCCCTTTCCGATGAAGGGTATGTCTATTACAGGAAGATGGAGAAAAGCACTCAGGATGTCGGAGGTCTTTTTTCCGAGATGCCATCCGAGTTTTTCGGAAACGTACATTGTCTATCTAATCCGAAACGTAAGGTGAGAGGGTTTGTTTCTGCTTCCACGGTTTCGTCTTATCGTATATTCATTACTCCGGAGGATCTTGAGCAACGCTTGACCTTCAACCCAGAAAAAGATAAAGTGCAGATTTGTCAGGCCCAAACCGCTTCAGAAGAGGCAGCTTGGGCAATAAGAAGTATTGATGCATGGAATAGTGGTGGAGGACGAGCCGAT
>JAZQPD010000141.1:0-17490 GCA_045628285.1 Bacteroidaceae bacterium | reverse complement strand
AGATTACATTTTCCTGGTATCTGAAACACATCTCATGGCTTGCACTGATCGGCTACCTTGCAGGAATTGCCACCTATGCACTGGTGGACTTATGATAAAAAATTATAGATGAAGAATGAATGCAAGCAAAAAAATCTTAATTGGTATTACGTAATTCATAATTTTTTCCTATCTTCGCAGACATGAAACGAGAAAGACCATTGATTCTCATCTCGAATGATGATGGATACAGAGCAAAAGGAATTAATTTTCTGGCACAGATTGCCAGGGAATTCGGTGACGTGGTGATTGTAGCTCCTGACGGCACACGGTCGGGATATGCCATGAGCGTGACCTTCTGGCAACCGCTGACGGTAAGGGAACAATCGAAGGAAGAAGGTAATGATGAATTAGGATCTCTGACCGTCGTTTCCTGTTCGGGCACTCCTGTAGACTGCGTGAAGTTAGGGCTGCACTCATTCTGCCCCAAGAAACCGAGTCTCGTTCTCGGAGGAATCAATCATGGTGACAACTCCAGTGTCAACGCACATTATTCAGGCACTGTGGGCATAATGATGGAAGGGTGCATGAAGGGTATCTCATCGGTTGCTTTCTCTTTGTGCAATCACGAAGATGATGCCGATTTCGAACCTATGCGTCCCTATATTAAGAAGGTGATGGAATTGGTGCTGAAGGACGGTCTGCCAAAGGGTGTGTGTCTGAATGTCAACGCTCCGAACACTCCTGACTTGAAGGGAATGAGAGTCTGCTCGATGGCTGACGGAAGCTGGGGCAAGGAACTGGTGGAGAGGATGAATCCAAGAGGGTTCAAGTATTATTGGATGGTGGGACAATATACTTGTCTTGACGAACGCGAGATGAGCGACCAGAGGAGTCTTGAAGAAGGCTATGTGACCATCACCCCACTGCAAGTTGACCTCACTGCCTATGAATACATCGACTGGCTTTCAGCCAAAGTAAATGGTGAAAAATGAACCCCGGATTTCGTAATTCGGATTTCGTATTTAATAATTATGAAATACTACCTGATAGTTGGAGAAGCATCCGGTGACCTCCACGCATCGAATCTGATGAAGGAACTGAAGATTGTTGACGAAGAAGCGGAATTCCGTTTCTACGGAGGCGATTTGATGCAAAGCGTCGGAGGCACCCTCGTGAAGCATTACCGCGACATGGCATACATGGGGTTCATACCCGTACTGCTCCATATCGGAACCATCATGAAGAATATGCGCCGGTGCAAGCAGGACATCGCGAATTGGCATCCTGACGTTGTAATTCTCGTTGACTATCCAGGGGTCAACCTCGAAATTGCCAAGTTCGTACACAAGAACACTGAGATACCAGTCTATTACTATATCTCCCCGAAAATATGGGCATGGAAGGAATACAGAATCCGTAATATCCGCAGAGACGTGGACGAGTTATTCTCCATCCTGCCGTTTGAAGTAGAGTTTTTCAAGGGTCACGGCTACGACATTCACTATGTGGGCAATCCCTGTGTGGATGCGATAGACGAGTTTCTGGAGTCAGAGCATGGCAACGAGACCCTTGATCAGTTCTGTGCCGACAATGCCCTCGAGAACAGACCTATCATCGCTCTGCTTGCAGGAAGCAGACGACAGGAGATAAAGGACAACCTCTACATCATGATTGAGGCTGCAGCTGAATTCGATGATGACTACCAGATAGTGATTGCCGGAGCACCTGGCATCGATGAAAGTTACTACAAGCAGTTCATCCCTAACAACAGACGTGTGTTCATAGTGTCGGGACAGACCTATCGTCTGCTACGTCAGTCGACGGCAGCACTGGTCACATCAGGTACTGCCACTCTGGAAACTGCCATACTGGGCATCCCACAGGTGGTATGCTACTACACCTTCTTCGGGAAGTTCATATCACTGCTGAAATCACTTATATTGAAGGTGGAATATATCTCGCTCGTCAACCTCGTAGTTGGCAAGGAAATTGTGCACGAACTCGTGGCCGACAAGATGACGGAAGAGAATGTCAAAGACTGCCTGTATGACATCCTTCCCGGAAGTTTCGGAAGAGAAAAGATGCTGAAAAACTATGAGGATATGCGCCGGGCACTTGGTGGCAAAGGTGCGTCTAAGCGTGCGGCAGAGCAGATATACGGTTTGTTAAGGAAATAAACTCCCCGATGCTCACCTGCTCGGGACGGTTGTTGAAGAAACCGTCGGCAAGGAACTCGGCAGCAACCTGACTGTCGACCATACCGTTCAACACCTGTTTCAACCCATTACGAATCATCTTCCTACGCATGGTAAAGACTGTCTTCACTATCCTGCGGAAAAGCCGTTCGTCACATCCAAGACTTTCTCTGCCGTTCCTCTTCATGCAGATGACGGCACTCTTCACCTTTGGAGGCGGGTTGAACACATTCTCGTGTACGGTAAAGAGGTATTCCACATCGTACCATGCCTGGATAAACACACTGAGAACTCCGTAACTCTTATTCCCCGGTCGGGCGGCAAGGCGTTCTGCCACTTCCTTCTGAATCATTCCGGTGCAACAAGGAATGAGGGAACGGTTATCCACCACCTTGAAGAAAATCTGCGAAGAAATGTTGTAGGGATAGTTGCCGGTAAGTACGAACTGACGTCCACCAAAGACCTCGTTAAGATTCATCTTCAGGAAATCAGCAGCAAGGATATCCTGAGGTGGCAACTCATGGAAATGCTCCAGGAGATAGTCAACTGACTCTTCATCAAGTTCTACGACCCTAAGTTCGCGTTCCTTCTTCATCAGGAACTGAGTGAGCACACCCGTGCCTGGCCCCACCTCCAGTATCGGCATGCCAGGGCATACGTCCACTGTATCGGCAATCCTGCCTGCAATTCCCATATCTGTGAGGAAATGCTGTCCGAGACTTTTCTTTGGCTTTACGTAATTCATATTATGTGCAAATTTATAAAAAAGTTTTTGTTTTTGTTTTTGTTTTCGTACAAAAAATACTAAATTTGCAACATTATGATTCACATTATTGACATTATCAACGAATATCTATGGGCATTTGTAACCGTTCTGCTCATAGGAAGTGCAATATATTTCACGTTCCGGGCAAGAGGCGTGCAGTTCCATAACTTCCGTGACACGATCCGTATCACGCTTGGGCGTGACACGAAGGAGAAACGTGAAATCGGTTCCTTCCAGGCCTTTGCCGTGTCCCTTGCAAGCCGAGTTGGGACAGGAAACCTTGCAGGTGTGGCCAGCGCAATATTCATCGGCGGTCCAGGTGCTGTATTCTGGATGTGGGTAATGGCCCTGTTCGGCTCTGCGACGGCATTCGTGGAAGCCACCCTGGCGCAACTCTTCAAGCGT
This sequence comes from Bacteroidaceae bacterium, assembly GCA_045628285.1. GTDB lineage: Bacteria > Bacteroidota > Bacteroidia > Bacteroidales > Bacteroidaceae > Colivivens. The sequence continues at coordinate 14,142 of JAZQPD010000141.1, read as the reverse complement.
AAGGGCGAAAAGTCCTACTATGGAGGACCAGCCTACTACATGACATACGGGCTTCACCGGAAATGGATGAGTATCCTCTTTGCCGTACTCATAACCATCACTTTCGGACTTGCAAACCAACTCGTGCAATCAAACACTCTGATTGCAGCCTTAAATGATGCTTCCGGTTGTGACAAGGTGACGATAGGCATAATACTGATGGTGATGACATTCCTAATCATCTTCGGAGGAATCCAAAGAATTGCAAGATTCACCTCCCTTTGCGTTCCATTCATGGCAATCGGATTTCTGCTCATAGCACTCTACGTAATCATCATAAACTTAGGAGAGTTACCAAGAGTCTTCAAACTCATTTTTGACGGTGCTTTCGGCATCAAGCAGGTAGCAGGAGGACTGTTCGGAGCTACAATCATGCAAGGAGTAAAACGAGGATTGTTCAGCAATGAAGCAGGAGAAGGTTCGACACCTAACGCAGCAGCTATCGCAGAGACATCCCACCCTATCAAACAAGGACTGCTTCAGGCATTTGGAGTATTCATCGACACGCTGCTCATCTGTACCTGCACAGCCTTGATAATTCTCATCTCAGGAAAATTCAACAGTGGTGATGACGGAATCATCCTCACATCCAATGCGCTGGAAGCAGAGATCGGTCCAGCAGGGAAATACTTCATAATAATCGCAATTTTCTTGTTTGCCTATAGCACCATCATCGCAAACTATTTTTACGGCGAGACCAACATACGCTTCATCACATCGTCGAAGAAAGTACTTTTCGCTTTCCGTATCGTCACTGGGGTTACGCTCCTTGCGGCAGCATGGTTCACCTTGCAGGAAGCATGGTCGTTAGTTGACGTGATGATGGGGTGCATGACTATCTGTAACCTTGCAGCAATACTGCCACTGTCGAAGTATGTGTGGAGGCTGCTCGACGACTACAAGGCACAAAAGAAGGCCGGCAAAGAACCGACCTTCCATAAATCTCAGATGCCAGACATTGAGTCTGACATAGAATGCTGGGACTAATCTTAATAGTTTTCAGCCTTGATTTCGAAATATGCCTGTGGATGGTCACATACAGGGCAGAGCAGTGGTGCTTCCTTACCGATTACGATGTGTCCGCAGTTTGAGCACTGCCATACCTTGTCGCCGTCCTTGCTGAATACAAGACCACCCTTCACGTTTGCAAGCAACTTGCGATAGCGAGCCTCATGTTCCTTCTCAATCTGACCTACCATACGGAACTTGGCTGCAATCTCAGGGAAACCTTCCTCGTCGGCTTCCTTTGCCATGCGGGCATACATGTCAGTCCATTCAAAGTTCTCGCCTTCTGCAGCAGCAAGCAGATTCTCCACAGTATCTGCAACACCGTTATTGAGGAACTTGTACCAAATCTTTGCATGTTCCTTCTCGTTGTTTGCAGTCTCTTCAAAAATCTTGCTGATTTGTACATAGCCGTCCTTCTTTGCCTTTGATGCGAAGTAAGTGTATTTGTTTCGTGCCTGACTTTCACCAGCGAAAGCCTCCATCAAATTTTTCTCTGTCTTTGTTCCTTTTAAGTCCTTCATTGCTTTATAGTTTTTAGAATTAATTTAGAAATGGACTGCAAATATAATAATAAAAAACGAATAATGAAATTTTTTTATTAACTTTGCAGACAATTTAGTAGAGATTGGAAACGAATGCAATTATAAGAAAAACGGCAAACATTATCTTCCCATTCGCCGTTGGTGGAGTCATCATCTGGTGGATGTACCGGGGATTTGATTTCTCCAAGGTCAGTGCGACCCTGCGGGATGGCATGGACTGGAGGTGGATGCTCATATCACTTATCTTCGGAATCACAGCACAGGTCTTTCGCGGTTTGCGCTGGAAACAGGCCCTCGAACCTCTGGGCGAACAGCCAAGGATGATGGACTGCGTCCACGCCATCTTCATATCCTACGCCAGCAGCCTTATCATTCCAAGAAGCGGCGAGGTGGTACGATGCGGAATACTGAAGAAATATGACGGTACATCGTTTTCAAAATCATTGGGAACAGTTGTCACAGAACGAGTTATTGATTCCCTTCTGATTCTGGTCATCTGTCTGATTGTTTTTATACTGCAGCTACAAACTTTTTCAGAGTTCTTCGCTGAGACTGGCATGAATTTCGGTTCGTGGCTCAGCACATTCACAACTACAGGATGGATCGTGACAATCTGCTGTATGATAGTGGCAATCGTTTTCATCTACGTAATCCTTAAACGATTCACAGGACAATCAAAGATAAAGAAAATCATTGATGACCTGAAAGCAGGAATATTTTCACTGAAAGACGTGAAGAACAAAAGCGTGTTCGTTTTCTACACCCTTGCCATCTGGGTAAGCTACTTCCTCCACTTCCATATTGCCTTCTTCAGTTTCGAATTCACAGCACATCTCTCACTCATGACTGCCCTGGTGGCCTTCATCATCGGCAGTATCGCTGTCATCGTCCCTACTCCTAACGGAATGGGACCATGGCACTTTGCCGTGAAGACCATACTTGTCCTATATGGTGTGACCGCTACAAATGCCGAGATTTTCGTGATGATAGTGTGGGCTGTGCAGACTGCTCTCATTCCAATTCTTGGCGTATATTCACTCCTGTGCTTAGCGGGAAGACAGAAAGACAAAACCAATTAAATCGTAAATGGTCAAAAAATAGTAAATAGTAAAATAAATAGTTAAATAGTAAAATAGTAAATAGTAAAATAGTAAATACATTAACCTTTTAAACCAGAAATTATGAACATTACAGACTTACAACCGAAACTCGTATGGGAATGCTTCCATTCTCTCACTCAGATTCCTCGTCCTTCGGGATACACCAAATCAGTAGCCGCCTTCCTCGTGAAGTTCGCTAAGGAACATGGTGCAAAGGCAAAGATTGACCCTGCCGGAAATGTCTATATACAGGTTCCTGCAACCAAAGGCTATGAAGACCGCCAGACAGTTGTACTCCAAGCCCACATGGACATGGTTCCACAGAAGACTGACGACAGCCCTCATGATTTCGTGAAAGATCCGATCCAGACTGTTGTTGACGGTGACTGGGTAAAGGCAAACAACACCACTCTTGGTGCTGACGACGGAATGGGAGTGGCTACAGCCATGGCTATCATTGCAGACGACAAGGCAAAGCACGGTCCACTTGAGGTACTTATCACCCGCGATGAAGAGACAGGCATGTTCGGTGCCAACGAATTGCCGGCAAAAGAACTCAAGGGCACAATGCTCCTTAATCTTGACTCAGAGACTGACGGTGAAATCACTATCGGGTGTGCCGGAGGCATGGACATCAATGCATCAATGAAATACAAACTCGTTGACATCAACATCGAAGATGCCGTTGCCTACAAGATTTCCATCAGCGGTCTGCTTGGAGGTCACTCAGGACTGGAAATCAACGAAGGCCGCGGAAATGCCAACAAACTCATGGCAAGAGTACTCTTTGCAGTTGTCAACACGGGCCTGGCACAACTCTGCAACTGGCATGGCGGAAACATGCGTAATGCCATTCCTCGCAGTGGTGATGCAGTCGTAGTGCTTTCCAAGGACAAAGTCCGTGCATTCAAGCGCCTCGTGACCAAATGCCAGAAGACCTTCAATGCAGAATTCAAGGACATCGAGAAGGCATCAATCGTACTTACAGTCGAAAAGACCCGTATGCCTCGCAAGGCCATTCCTGAGGAAATTCAGGTAAACCTCATCAATGCAGTCATGGCAGCACGCGATGGTGTGCTCCGTTTCATTCCAACCATTCCGTCCATCGTGGAGACTTCTGTCAACCTCTCTATAATCAACATAGAGAAGGGCAAGGCTGAAATCGCAATGCTTGCACGCAGTTCCAACGACAGCATGAAGCAGTTCCTCTGCAATGAACTGATAGCATGTTTCTCCATGGCAGGAATGAAGGTTCGTCTCTCCGGAGGCTACAGTGGCTGGCAGCCAAACACTTCGTCAGCTCTCGTCACCCTCATGTCGAAGACCTACAAGAAGATGTTTGGAGAAGAGCCAAAGGTGCTTGTTGTCCATGCAGGACTGGAATGCGGAATCATAGGTCCGAAGTATCCGGAGATGGACATGGCATCAATCGGTCCGACACTCCTCTCTCCTCATACTCCAAACGAACGCTGCTACATTCCTTCTGTCGGGAAATTCTACAGTTACGTCACAGAGATACTCAAGAATGTCCCTAAGAAATAAAGCAGTTTCTTCTGAATCCTCACGAATTTTCACTCCAAGCGAATGAATGAAAATCAAGGACAGGCTGAAGAAATAGTAAATCGTAAATCGTAAATAAATAAGGTGTCCCGCAGAGAGACACCTTATTTGTTTCAATTAAGGTCGTTGAGTTCCTTTCCTATTGCCTGGAGTTCATCGCGGACTATCTTCAGGCGTCCGATTATCTCCATCTGCCTATTTACCGCCTCAACACCCCGATTGACTGTCAATTCCTTCCTGGCGCCCTCAAGTGTCATTCCGCGTTCCTTGACAAGATGATAGATCATGCCAATCCTCTCGATGTCCTTCTGGGTGTACATCCTGATGCCACGCCCTCCCTTTCTGGGCTTTATCATCGTTGGAAATTCCTTTTCCCAAAAACGCAGCAGAGTCTCAGCCACTCCGAAACGCTCCGCCACTTCCTTAATTGAGAAGTATTTCTTCAGGTCCTTGTCAGTATTAAGCATATATTATACGACCTTTATTTTCAATATGTATTCACACTTGTAGTACTTGCTTGAACCAGACGGTTTATATCTGATTGCCTGGCGGATGGTGTAAGTCTTGCCCTTGGTGAGTTTGCCCGGATACTGTCCGACATGTGCCACGAAGGTATTCCTGTCGAGTTCCGAATAGATTCTGGCATTACTGTCGTATCCACACACATTTCCGGAAGCATTGAACCAATGTCCGAAATAAGATGAGGTGCTTGTAGAAGTCAGCTGATAACTTGCCGACCCGCCTGCATTGATTCCGTAGAAACCAGGATTTGACGATGAGTTGGCTCCCAGTTTCTTCAGTTGGGCGGAAGAGAGGCCAAGGGCTTCACTTGCAGCCGCCATGTCGAATGTCACATTTACATATCCGTACCCACTTCCGTCATAAGGCAGGTTGACATCAATAGTCACTACCGTGTCCTTCCTCTCATAGTCAGCCGGATATTCATCGAAATAACCGTATTTGTTGGTATTCTCGAACCTCACCTGGTAAGGCCACTGCTCGTCTGTACTCCAGTCGCGCTTGTCGTCACCGTCAGGCCAAGGATGACGCCAGTGCTGGGTAGGTGCTCCCGTGACAACGAACCACATCTTGCTCACCCCCTCGGGAACAGTAAATTCGGCAGTCCCCTCACGGTCGCTGTACATATTGCCATAAACCCGTGTACCATCGCTTTTGTAGGCACAGAAACCGTATCGCCAACCTGCCTTATCAAGCTGAACCCTACGTCCCGTGAGTCCCTTGAAACCGGCCTTTACTACAGTACCCGGCCGAGCATTGTTGACCCTAATAATGTTATATCCATAGTTTTCCGGTGCATACAGGGAATCTACCTTCCATACCTGCTTGTCGGACTTGTCCTGAGTGAGATGACACACCTGATTGTCTATATAAGACCTTCCACGTTCACGGATACCGTCAATATCCCAACTGCACACACGGCAGGCATAGTCGAATATCTGGTCGTTGAAGGTAGCCTGGTCAATGTCAGTGAGTCGTTTGTACGCCTCCACAGGGTCTTCCGGTCTTGTTGACTCCCGCCACAGACGTCCAATAAACTTTCGTCCGTGAAGCTGGCACCAGTAGTCCTGAATGAAATAATTGGCATAGCGCCAATACTGATGCAAGAGGTTCTTGTTGGCACAATCTATGTACTGCGCCGTGTAATCATTGCTGAACTGCTGTTCCGGGTAGACCTTGAACGCCTGCCACTGGGCACAACTCTCCCACCAGGCACAACCGCCGGCACCATTGGTACCGAAACCATATCTCCAGCCATGGCTCATTCCGAGGTCACAGCTTACAAGATACTGGAAAGAATGTCCGATTTCATGGGCAACAGTATGTCCCCCACTTGCCTGCAATGCCCACGGAGTACACCATAGCGCACCAATCTTGTCATCATAGCCACTGCCAGTTGCAAGCCATTCTGAATCGTAGTTCACAAATATCTCGATTTTGTACTTGTCGGTAGATTTTGAAGCACCAGGGACTACAAAGCCAAGACTGTCAGTATACCATGTGAACAGGTTCTCTGCCCTCTGCAGCAACAGGTCGACATCCAGACTGATATTGCTTTTCTTCGGGTTGGTTCCGAATCCAGGTTCCCAGAACACAATGAAATGTTCAGACTCCTTGCTTCTCTTGAAGCACCATCTGCTGGATTCGCTGTTGAAGTCCATGTTCCTGAACTCATTCGGACGGTATATGATTCTCCCTGGATCCTCAAATGTGTAGTAGTCGTATATCTTGGCATTCGGATATGTCTTGGTGGAATACTCCAGTGTCTTGCCGAGCTCCTTCTTATAGTACAGGTACATCACATTTTTCCGGAACTCAATAGAGTCGTACTCTGTCAGGTCAATCTTTGTATGTTCACCGAACTTGTCGACATTATGCTGCCACAATGCGTCCTGAGCATTGATGTTCACATACGACAAAAGCATCACGATTATCGCAAGCCACTTATCAAAAAAACAAAGTATTTTCATTTACCATTTACAAATTTACCATTTACCATTTATTTACAAATTTACCATTTACCATTTATTTCCCTAATTTGATTTTAGCTTTTATTTAAAAACATTAATGACCATTAATCTAAACATTAATCAGACATTAATTTTATTTATGGCTGATGGACCTCCGAGCTCTGTTCGCCTGAGTGGTCGAAGCACCCGAAGAATGTTTTTTACATCTCATAGGAAAAATATTCATTATATGTCTGATTAATGTTTTAATTAATGTCTGATTAATGTTAAAAATCAAATGTTTATGCACATGCTAAAGTTAAGTTTCCCTAATTTCTAATTCCTCATTCCAAATTCCTAATTCCTCATTCCTCATTCCTCATTCCTAATTCCTCATTCCCCTAAATTTATATTCTCGCAACCGTCTTTATATCCGGTATCTTTTTCAGGTTCTTAATGATCTTCGCCACTTCCTCGGTGTCATGAGCATACAACTGTATCTCAGCCTCGAATATTCCGTCATTCGATTCAATGCTCAACTTGCGCATGTTCACACTCAGCAACTTATATATGACCTCAGTGATTCTGTTCAGAAGTCCTACTTTGTCCAGTCCCTTCATCTCAATGCTTACAAGGAACAGCGTATGCATCTCCGTACTCCATTTGGCTTCGCATATCCTGTTGCCGAACTTTGCCTTCAGCCTCTGGGCTTCGTGGCATTGCAGTTTGTGGATAGTCACACTGCCGTCCTCATCAACATACCCCATAATGGCATCGCCATGTACCGGATTACAGCATTTGGCCAGTTTATACTCCGACTTGATGTTATCATCCGTCAGCACAATGGCCTTCTTCGTGTCAATCTTTTTCTTGGCAGCTTTTTCCGTGGCAGGCTCTGCCTTCCTTGTCTTTCGTCCGAACGACAGGAGTTTCTTGAAACCTCCTATGGTCTGTTCCTTCATTGACGCAAGGTCTGCATTGCCGAGTTTCACCTCTCCCTGACCGATGAGCAGGAAGAAATCGTCGGGAGTCTTGCATGAATGTATCTCGCACAGGCGATCCATGATGATGGTATCCCTCACCAGGGAATGTTCCTCCAGGAACTCTCCGAAAATAATCTCGCCCTTCCTCCTCGCTTCCTTCTCTTCCTTGCGCAACAAGGTCTGGATGCGTGTTCGTGCCTTTGCCGTTGCCGCAATGTCGAGCCATTCGCGTTTTATCTGGAGGTTCTTGGATGTGAGCACTTCCACCTGGTCGCCACTAACCAGTTTATATGTGAGTGGCACCAGTTTGTGGTTTACCTTCGCACCGATACAGTGACTGCCTACTACGGTATGGATTGTGAAGGCAAAGTCGAGTGCAGTACTTCCTGTCGGTAGCGTCTTGATGTCGCCTTTTGGTGTAAAGACGAATATCTCGGAAGCAAAGAGATTGAGTTTGATTGTATCAAGGAAGTCCATTGCGTCTGGCTGAGGGTCATCAAGGATTTCCTGAATAGTCACTAGCCACTTGTCAAGTTCCGATTCCTTCTCGGTCTCGGAGTAGTTGCCCTCCTTGTATTTCCAGTGGGCAGCAAATCCCTTCTCGGCAATCTCGTCCATTCGGCGCGAACGTATCTGCACCTCTATCCATTCTCCGCTATTGCTCATCATCGTAGCATGCAGGGCCTGATATCCGTTTGCCCTCGGATGGCTCACCCAGTCGCGGAGACGCTCCGGATGTGAGGAATAGAGTTTGCTCATTGCCGCATAGATACCGAAACATTCCTCCAATTCGTGGGAAGGGTCCTGCGGGTCGAATACAATCCTGACGGCAAGGATATCATATACTTCCTCAAATGCCACATGCTTCGTCTGCATCTTGTGCCAGATGGAATACGGAGTCTTTATCCTTGCCCTGATTTCGTATTTCATCCCCATGGCATCCAACTGGGTACGTATTGGTGCCGTGAAGTCATCGAACACCGTCAGCCGTTCTGCCTCGGAAGCCTCCAGTTTCTTCTTCACGGAAGCATATTCGTCTGGGTGTTCATACTTGAAACTCAAGTTCTCAAGTTCCGACTTGATGGTATTCAGTCCGAGCCGGTTTGCCAGAGGGGCATAGATATACAGTGTCTCCCCCGATATCTTGTACCTCTTGTTTGCAGGCTGCGCACCGAGGGTACGCATATTATGGAGCCGGTCGGCAATCTTGATGAGGATTACCCGGATGTCATCATTCATCGTGAGGAGCAGTTTCTTGAAGTTCTCTGCCTGCGATGATGCATGCTCACCGAATATTCCTCCCGATATCTTTGTCAGTCCGTCCACAATCTGTGCTATCTTCGGACCGAACATGTTCTCAATATCGTCAACCGTGTAGTCAGTATCCTCCACCACATCATGAAGCAATGCGCAGCAGATGCTCGTACTTCCGAGCCCTATCTCCGAACAGACTATCTGTGCAACAGCCAAAGGGTGCATTATATAAGGTTCGCCGGAGAGTCGGCGCACACCCTTGTGGGCATGCTTGGCAAAGTTGAATGCACGGGTTATGATTTCCACCTTCCGGCGGTGCTTGGTGTTCAGGTATGAATCAATCAGATGCTTGAAAGCATCCTGCACCATCTGCTCCTCCCTATCTAACTCAGGACTGAGAATTTCATTATCGATATGTTCCATTTCCATGCCTAACCTCTAACCACTAACCTCTAACCTCTAACCTCTAGCCTCTAACCTCTAACCTTAAACCCTTACTACCTGCCTCCGAATTCCAAACTGCAACTCAGTCCGTATGCATTCGGCATCATGCTGGGCCTGCTTGCAAGATTCTCGCGTCCGGATATCACCGACGGACGGACCTTCATCGAGAGGTCCCTGCTTATGTCGAAACTCGACATCTCGGCATCCACATACGCGTCTACTACGGACAAGGCATAAACACCTATCATACAGAATATGCTCAAGTCCCTGTATCTGCGATAATAGTCCTTCTTCCTCTTAAACAAATCCTTCAGGCGCTCTGCGTTCGCCTCCACATTATACCCAATCGGCACAAAGTCCTCATAACTCTTCGTATTAGGGTCATCGTCCATTATGTCGATATAGGCCTGGGAATAGTCACTGTACATCTGGTTGTTCCATTTCAGCGCATAGACACAGCCGATGAACCCACCATAGATGATTGGCAGCTTCCAGAACTTCCTGTTGTATATCTGTCCCCCGCCAGGAATGGCAAGTGCAAGCCACAGGGCCTTCTTCGGATTCGGTTTCCATATGACGGGAATGGTGTCGACAGGCTCACCAACCATGGATTCGACAGGCTCACCAACCATGGTGTCGACAGGCTCACCAACCATGGAGTCGGCATCCAATGCAAGTTTCGGCATGCCCATACGGCTCACCGAATCCATCGACTCGTTGATGCTCTCCATGACGACATCCACTGAGTCCGGTCTCTCCCTATGTTGCAGGGCCTTTGGTATAGGTAGCACAGGTTCTTGTGCAATGGTTTCGAGACATCCCCCAGCCATTACTGTCAACACACAAAGAATCCTATAAAACCATCTACCCATACGCGTACACTAATTCAAGTTGCGAATTTACAACAAATTGAAGACACTACAAAATAAAACACTATTTATTTTTTGAATGAGCCAGACTTATTGCTTCCGCCTATTCAGGTTTTTCCTGAACAGCTGGGCGGCTATGCTTCCCGAGAAATTATGCCAGGCAGAGAATATTGCACCAGGCACAGCTGCCATCGGAAACATGGCGAAGTGAGTCGCAGCCAACGAGGTTGCAAGGCCAGAGTTCTGCATCCCTACCTCTATCGAGACAGCTATCCGTTTCCTCCGCTCAAGTCGGAACAGATGACCTGCCACATTACCCAGCAGAAGTCCAAGCAGATTATGCAGAACCACTACCAGTCCTACAATCAGACTGCACCGGATTATGTTCGTTGCATTGTGCGACACCACTATTCCAATAATGGCAGTGATTGCCAAAGTAGAAACCATCGGCAACAACGGCAATACCTTCTTGGTTGCCTTTCCACAAAAGTGATTGACAAGCAAACCCAATATTATCGGAAGAATCACCACCTCGACTATACTCAGGAACATCCCCACTACATCGACCGAAACCGTCTGGCCAGCCAACAACAGTACCAAGGCAGGAGTAACCACAGGGGCGACAAGAGTCGAAACGCTCGTCATCGCCACACTCAGAGCCACATCACCGTCTGCAAGATAACAGAACACATTGCTTGCCGTGCCTCCAGGACAACATCCCACGAGAATCACTCCGAGTGCCAGTTCCGTAGGCAAGTCCAAGACTTTACAAAGCAACCATGCCAACGAAGGCATTATGACAAACTGAGCCAGTTCGCCCACGATTATCTCCTTCGGATGCATCACCACCGGCTTGAAGTCGACAGGCCTCAGCGTCAACCCCATTCCGAACATCACCACTCCCAACATCGGAGTAATGACCGAACCGCTCATCCACAAAAACGACTCCGGCACCGCCAAAGCCACCGCCGTCACTATCACGACAATCAGAGTGATATGTCCCGATATCCAGGTTGAGAGATTATACAGTTTATCCATTTCTCCATACATTTATCCTGTCAAGGCCACAAAGGTAATAATAAAATCCGAGAAACAGCCTCCGGCATCAGTATATTTTTGTTCACCATCCACATACAAACGCACAAGTCCATCTGTACAAGCACAAGAGACCACCCTCACAAGCGGTGAAGACTGTACTTACGAGCAGTAAAGGCTATTCTCACGAGCAGAGAAGGCCACCCGGACAAACGCACAAGATTAGCCAGACAAACGGAGACGATTACCCTCACAGACGCACAAAATTACCAACACAGGCGGAGAGGGCATCTGTCGAGTTACTAACTTGACATGTGTCGTGTTATTAACTTGACAAGTGTCGAGTTACTAACTTGACAAGCAACAAGCTAATAACTCGACATATAAATTCCCAGCTCGTGTGGATAATTTTCGCAGTTCGTGTAGGTAATATTCTCAGCTTGTGTGGATAATATTCTCAGCTTGTCAAGACAATCTTCTCCGTTCGTGAGGATGTCCTTCTCAGCTTGCGAGGATAACCTTCTCTGCTTGATGGGATAAAGTTGACCATTCGGGCAAGAGGATTTCTCCATTCTCACCCATTCAGTTCAACACAAATAAAGTGACAGGCAATAGTCAGTGGCACACAGATACAGAAAAGGGCTGCCCCTACAACTAGAGTCAGTCCTAAATTGTTAGGAATAGTCTTTGACTATTTCCGGCTACTTGCTGGCTTTCCCGTTTCTCCCTCTTCAAAGGGGTTGAAGCATTCAACTCCGTAAGACGGAATTTCAAGTTTGGTTTGTCGAGTATCTGGAACGTTTAATTCTCATGATATCCCAGACCCTTGCAACTAATACACAATCCATTTCCATTGCAAGTCCTACATGTTACATATCTATCTTTTGTTGAATAACTATAACCTCCTTTTACCTGTCCTGTGCCTTTACATACGCTACAGACTTTTCCACCTTTGCATGTATAGCAGGTACGTTTTGTTTTAGTAGTATTAATGGTTGTGTTTATATCAGCATTCGATGATACTGATGACTGCGATGTTGTATAGGAGGATGATAATCCAGATGATGAAGTATTATACGAGTTCAAACCATATCCACTTCCCATTCCAGCCAGTCCTTGTGCAATTCCATTCCACATAGATGAGTCACACGAACTCAGAATGAAGCAGGACATTAAGGCCGCAATAATTGTAATTGTTTTTCTCATAATTTTGCAAATAATTTAATCTGTAAGATTAATAGCCTATTAGATAACTTTATATATTTTTATTGTTTCGTCCAATAGAATAGTTCCCCATCAAAATCAGCGAGCGTCATATTGGTTTCAGATAGTGAAATTACTAACCGAGTAACATTCCATGGGCGACGATACTCATCTTTACTGGTTGTGTTATAAGTGAGTGTCCGGTTACTCGCATTATAAGACCATGTTCCGCTTGTATATTCAATAGAGCTACCATCCGCGGTCCACCATATATCATACAAACAGGCGTGGTCACTATTGAGAACTAATTTATCAATCCAACCATCGCCATATGCGGCAGAATAGTTATCATACCGTCTCCATGTGCCGATAAGCATTTTCTCTTCACTACTGAGTTCGTCATCTTTAGAACAACCAAATAGTCCAGTCATTACTGTAAGACACATGCTGAAATACAACATAAGCGCTACTTTTATTCCTGTGCTTGATTCTGAAAGTGGTAATTTGCGAATCACACAAATAAAAGCTAACGCTTTATCTTGAAATGCCCAGAGGCATCTCATCCCCTAAGTACAAAGATCGCCTGTCCTGATGCGAATGAACGCATCGACTGTGCAAATATAATAAATAAAAATGAATAATGAGCAATGATTGATGAAAATTTTGCATAACGTGCAGAATTCTGTGTAAATAATCTGTTTGTCCATACCTTATCCACATACGTCAGTTGGGACGTTCTTTAGGGACTGCCCTGTGGGAGATGGTGATGTGGCGGGAGAAGCGGGTGATAGGAGCATAGAGTCGGCTTGACACAAGCCGTTGCACCGTCGCAGAGAGGGTCTGCTCCCCAAAATGCCCAATTAGTGACATTCAGTCACTAATGGTTTTGACTGGGCATTTTGCATGGATGATGATGTCTTCCAGTTCATCCTCGGGCAGATCGTAGAAGGTGCTGAAACGCAGGTGCAGGTCGTAGAGTTCAACCTTGCCGAAGAATGTACGCCTGCGCCGGTAAATGCACTTTCCGAGATAAGAGCGTGCCCTGAATATTCCAATGGGGAGTTCTGGCAGTTCGCCACCGAATATGAGCACGTTGTACTCACTGTATTTCTGCTTTATGTACGGGATGGTGAATGTCATGACAGGCTATGAAACAAAAAAGACTGGCATGAGCCAGTCAAATCTTTGTGGGCGTTGACGGATTCGAACCGCCGACCCTCTGCTTGTAAGGCAGATGCTCTAAACCAGCTGAGCTAAACGCCCTCTTTCGCTTAAGAGGTTACTTCCTTTTCGAAAGCGAGTGCAAAGGTACTGCTTTTTTTTGAACTGACAAAATTTTTGACGAAAAAAAATCATTTTTTTTGCATTTTTCTGATTTTCCAGTACCAAAATGGTTTATTTTGCATATAAGGTACTGCTATGTAGAGCAAAATAGTGGTAATTATGCCAGGAATAGCAATCATTCCCAGTTTTGAAAAGATTGATTGAATCGAATCATTTCAAAAACAGGTTCTTATTGTATCTTTGCATCCATATGAATACAGACAAGGAATCTAAATATGCATCCCTGATGCCTGCAGTGCATTCACTGATGGCGGGAGAACCGGACGGGATCGCACGTATGGCCAATCTGGCGG
>JAZQPD010000140.1:0-4124 GCA_045628285.1 Bacteroidaceae bacterium | reverse complement strand
AAGGTAGAGGAAGGTATCGCTGCCATGGACTACAACATTTCAGCCATAGAAGTCATCTTCAATATGTTCCGTCTGAAACCAGCAGAGAAACTCTTCCCTCTTGCAAAGGAGAAAGGAGTGGGAATCCTCGCCAGGGTTCCTCTGGCAAGCGGACTGCTCACAGGCAAGTTCACCGCCGACACTCAGTTCGGTCCCGACGATCACCGTACATTCAATCGTGAAGGTGCTGCATTCGACAAGGGAGAGACATTCTCAGGCATTGATTACAACCTTGGACTGAAGGCAGTTGAGGAACTCAAACTACTCTTCGGCACCGACGACCTCGTGCCAGTGGCACTCCGCTGGATACTTATGCACGATGCCGTGAGCTGTGTCATTCCAGGTGCAAGCAAGCAGACACAAGTCATCTCGAATGTCAGGGCAGCAAATACGCCAGACCTCACTCCGGCACAGATGCAAGGCGTGGAAAATATCTATGACAAGTATTTCCGTGCGGCAATCCACAAGGATTGGTAAAAGAGAGTAAGCATTTTATAGTTAACAATTAAGTTAGCAATGAATTAACAATCATTTTTTAACCCTTTTAAATCAAGACAAAAAATGAGAAAAATGTTTTTGAGCACTATGTTCGTGCTCGGTATGACAACAATGGCAATGGCACAAGAACCTAACATCCCAAGAGGTATGTTCGGAATGCCACAAGTGAATGCAAACTTCAACGACTATGTAGCCGCACCTGAAAATTTCAATAAGGAAACAACCGGAATCGAACGCGGTACAATCGAGGAAACTGAATACAAGTCAAACACCGTGGGTACAGTCCGCAAAGTGACAGTCTATCTCCCGCCAAAGTACGACATTTCTCACAGCTCATCTTCAAATAGTTCATTTTTATAGATGAACGAGATTCTGCTGTTTGTCACGATAATCGTGTCGTTTGTTGCGGAAGTACTTGCATTCCGCTTCTGGGGCAAGGGAGGCATCCTTGCCTGGGTGGCGTTCGCATCAGTACTGGCAAACATCGAGGTGATAAAATGCGTCGACATGTTCGGTTTATCAGTCACCCTCGGCAATGTGCTCTATGGAAGCACATTTCTTGCCACAGACATCCTCAACGAGATGTATGGTCCAAGGGAAAGCAAGAAGGCAATCAGTCTCGGATTCTTTGCCCTCATAGCCTACACGGTTCTCTCGCAAATCTCGCTCCTCTTTCTGCCCAACAGTTCCGACTTCGCAAGTCCAGCCATGCACACCATATTCAACCTCTCATGGAGAATATGCGCTGCAAGCCTTGTGGCATACTTCGTCAGCAACATGCTCGACATCCATCTCTTCAACTGGATAGGACGCCACACCAAATATCTGTGGCTTAGAAACAACGGCGGAACTATGATAAGTCAGGCTGTAGATACAGTTCTCTTCACTCTCCTTGCCTTCTGGGGGGTGTTCGAGAACGGTATCATCTGGGAACTGATACTCACCACCTACATCATCAAATTCATAGTTGCACTCTGTGACACACCGTTCCTCTACTGGGCACGGAGAATAGGAAAGGGAGAAAAAAATTGAATCATGAAACAAACACTATCACTGATCATTGCCGTCTGCATGACCATACCTGCAGCAGCACAACTGCCGGACAGTAAGATACTCAGGCCAGCCACAATCTCAGGCAAAAAAGAAACAATCATCAACCATAGTGCATACATCTGCTCCTACAACCCTGATTACAAGGTTTCTAACTATGTAGCATGGATTATCACCCCCGACAGGGTCAACGGCAAGGTCAAGCGTTCGAATAACTTCCAAGGCGACCCTGCACTGCCGAAAAGCCAAAGGGTCGAAACATCCGACTACTACGGTTCCCATTACGACCGAGGCCACATGTGTCCGGCCGCCGACAACCGCCATTCGGCACGTTCCATGAACGAATGTTTTTATATGACCAACATCTGTCCACAGAACCACAACCTCAACAGCGGAACCTGGAACGACCTGGAAATGCAGTGCCGCTACTGGACTAACAAATACAAGAAACTCTATGTAGTCTCTGGCCCCATCTATCAGGGCAACAAGCACCGCTATTTCGGCAAGAAGAAGATGCGCATACAGGTTCCTGAAGCCTTCTTCAAGGTCATTCTCATCATGGGCGACAAACCAAAGGCCGTAGGTTTCATCATGCCAAATTCAGCTACCGACAAACCATACAGGACATTCGTCACCTCTATCGATGAAGTAGAGCATCAGACCGGCATCGACTTCTTCCCGGCTCTACCCGACAACCTTGAAAACCGTCTCGAATCCATAGGCACGATTACCTTCTGACAACCATGTATATCCCGTTTTCGTTATCGTTATCGTTTTCGTTAAAAAATGATTACCAATCATGAAAAGATTATTCATAATTCTATTATCAGCCAGCCTGTTTGGGTGCAATGAAGGTGGTAGGATGCAAAACACCAGCATACTATCGGACAGTGTGATTCAGGAAACAACAGCAGAACCTGAAGAGGAAGACAAGGGTATCAAACTCTCTCAGATAAGCATGACCAGGAAAGTAGGTATCTGGACTTATTCCCTGGAAGCAGACTATCCTGTGGGAGGTAACGAATTGCTGGCCTGCAATGTGAGGGAATGGATGAACGAAATGCTCGGCGGCAGTTTCATGGGCGACCTCAGCGATTCCTGTTCCTTGTTTCAGTACTATGTCGGAGAATACAGTGCAGTCAATGACTCGGAAAGCGATAAGGAAATGGCTAAGAGAGGCATAGAATGCAGTACGGACTATTCCTTCAAGAAAATCTGGGAGAGCGAGAAACTCATCACGTTCATCTGCAACGTGTACTGGTATGGAGGAGGAGCCCATGGCTCGACGGGAATCACAGGAATGACTTTCAGGAAGAGCGACGGTCATAGGTTCGGGAAAGAGATGTTCCGTAGCGATGCAGAACTGCAGGACGAACTCAATAGGGGGCTGAAGAAATATTTCGAAGTCGGAACAGATGAGGAACTGAATGAGAACCTTATGGTCGACGAAGTGCACAATGCATCCTACCTGCCGATGCCTTCATCAGCCCCTTGGGTAGAAAAGGACGGCATCCACCTGATGTACGGACAATACGAAATTGCCTGCTATGCAGCGGGAATGCCTGAGGTGGTGATACCATTCGGTCGTGCAGAGAAATATTTGACATCAACGATATTGAAAGAAGTGAGAAATGAAGAATGAGTTGGAAGAAATAGTGAAGCGTGCATCGGAACTGATGCTGACCGATGTGTTCAAAGTGTCGCATAAGGATGGCTTTACCAACATCGTAACCTCGTCTGATGTTGCAGTGCAGGAATATCTAAAGAAAGAACTGAGAAGGCTGACTCCTGAATGTGGATTCCTATGTGAAGAGGAAGACCGACACGACCTTAATCATGAATATATCTGGATAATCGACCCTATAGACGGTACTGCCAATTACAGCAGGGGAATTGACCAGTGCGCCATCTGCGTGGGACTGAAACATGGTAACGATATGGAACTGGGTGCAGTCTACATACCACGGACTGATGAACTGTTCACTGCCGAGAAAGGCAAAGGTGCATTCCGAAATGGCAGACAAATTCATGTATCAGGCCGCCAATTCGAAGATGGGGTGATGTGTACGGCCTTGTCCGTGTACCACAAGGAATATGCCAGAGTCTGTTCCGACATCATTGTAGATACATTTATGGAATGTAACGACATCCGACGGTTCGGAGCAGCGGCACCAGAACTGTGTTACGTAGCAATGGGCAGATGTGAACTATACTTCGAATATGTTTTATCTCCCTGGGACTATGCCGCAGCTTCAGTGATACTTACAGAAGCAGGAGGAGTCATCTCGGATCTTCATGGAGAAACACCACCACTCACCCACTCCACCGGAATCCTTGCGGCAAACTCACAAGAGAGCCTGAACAGATTAGTAGGAATAGTCAAGAGACATGAAAAATGAAAAAGCTGCTCTACAGGTCATTTTCGTCTAAGGCACGGAGAAGTTCTTCGGGAGTACAGCAGACGGAATCGAAAAGTTTATACATCAGTTCCGGTTCCTGACGGACAGGTATGTAGACAATGACCTTCCTTCCCATTC
>JAZQPD010000139.1:0-3360 GCA_045628285.1 Bacteroidaceae bacterium | reverse complement strand
CTTACCACGACCTCCACGCCTATCATAAGGTCCGGATGTTCCGCAGGGACATACAGGCTGTGTGCGACTCCCTCGTCTCCCACGAACTCGACTCATGCACCTATATGTATGGCCAGCCAATCCTCTGGAATGAGAATCAGCAGGTGTTCGGCGAGGAAATACGCGTCTACAACAACGACAGCACCATTTCCTGGGTTCGTGTCATCAATCAGGCAATGACCATCGAACGTCTGGATTCGGTGTCCTACAATCAGGTGGCGGCACGCGAGATACGGACATACTTCAAGGGAAATGACATCGATCGCAATGAAGCCCACGGCAATGTGTTCGTGTGCTATTTCTTCAGCGAGGACGATGGCACACCAATCGGGATGAACTACTCAGAAACGACCGACCTTGTCATATCCATGAAGGAGAAGAAGGTGACGAAGATATGGATGCCGAAAGCAAACGGCAATATGTTCCCGCCCGACAAGATACCATCCGAGAACCGTTATCTGAAGAACTTCGCCTGGTTTGATTACATCCGTCCGCTCGACAAGGATGACATCTTCAACTGGAGGTCCAAGGAAGCAAAGGATGTCCTGTCGCAGACGGAGAGCAAGACCGTACCGCTCCAGAGCCTGCAGAAAATCAAGGACAGGCTGAAGAAATAGTATGAAGAAATCGTAAATAAATCGTAAATAGTAAATCTGTAAATAGTAAATTAATATGTCCTTATTCCGCGTCAACCAGCCACGAGGCTTTCATCATAACTATATCTACTACGACCCACGCAAGGAAAAAATCCAGAAGATAGAGGAGAAAGCCAAGCGTGAACTCGGGCTACTGCCTCCAAAGGAGTTCAATCCGGAGGATATCCGTGGCAAGTTCGTGAATGCCACTACCCATCTCAGACGCCAGAAGGAGAAAGGACGTAAGCTTTCCAATGGAGCCCTGATATTCATCGCAGTAGTACTCGTTATAATAATGTATTATCTGTACAATTTGTAGTTGACCATTGGCAAAATTAACAATTAACAGTTAATGGTTAAAAATGAATCGGACTCCAAACTCTGCTCAGTTTATGCTGAGTTCATCGAAGTACCTGATGGTCGAAGCACCGGAAGAAATAAATAGTAAATAATCCAAATCGTAAATAAATAGTAAATAGTAAATTTGTAAATAGTAAATAGAAATGCATGACATCATACATTTGCTTCCGGATTCAGTGGCTAATCAGATAGCAGCGGGCGAGGTCGTACAGCGTCCTGCCTCTATCGTAAAGGAACTGGTCGAGAACTCCATCGATGCAGGTGCCCATAAGATTCAGGTACTGCTCGAAGATGGAGGGCGTACTTGTGTACAAGTCATTGATGACGGCAAGGGAATGTCGGAAACCGATGCACGTCTTTCGTTTGAGCGTCATGCCACTTCCAAGATACGCGAGGCAAAGGACCTTTTCTCCCTTGCCACCATGGGCTTCCGTGGCGAGGCACTTGCCTCTATCGCAGCCGTCGCACAGGTGGAACTGAAGACGCGCCGTCCTGGGGATGAACTGGGGGTGCAGTTGGTGATTGCCGGTTCGAGAATAGAGAATCAGGAACTTGTGGCATGTCCCGTCGGAAGCAATTTCAAGGTCAAGAACATATTCTTCAATGTCCCTGCCCGACGGAAGTTCCTGAAGACAAACCAGACGGAACTGTCGAACTGCATCGTTGAATTCGAACGTGTGGCACTTACCAATCCTGAACTTGAACTGAGTCTTTACAATAACGGCAATGAGATATACAACCTCCATCCCGAACCGCTCAAGCAGAGGATCCTTGGTGTGTTCGGAAAGAAACTTGGCGAGGAACTGCTTCCTGTCCAGGTTGAGACCTCCCTTGTCAGCATATTGGGATTCGTGGCGAAACCCGAGAACTCGCACAAGAAAGGCTGTCATCAGTATTTCTTCGTGAACGACCGCTACATGCGCCATCCGTACTTCCACAGTGCAGTGATGCATGCCTACGACAACCTTATCCCTCAGGGCGACCATGTGTCGTACTTCATCTATATGTCAGTCGATCCATCTGCCATCGACGTCAATGTCCACCCCACTAAGACGGAGATAAAATTCGACAACGAACAGGGCATTTGGCAAATCCTTATGGCAGTCGTCAGGGAAACGCTTGGCAAGTACAACAAGGTTCCGACGATTGACTTTGACGTGGAGGACAAACCCGACATACCTGCAATGCCGAGTGTGGAGATTGGCTACAAACCGGTGAACCGCACAAAACCGATGCCGGATTCCGGTGGCTCGTCATATAATCCCTTCGAGATGTCTCGCCGTACGGCAGATCCGCTCCAGCAGGAATTGTGGAACGCTGCAAAATCCGTTGCCGTCCAGTCCGATAGTGCCGATGCAGCAGCCGACTCCCACCCACAGAGTCCTACCGACAGCTTCCAGTTCCAGGGTCGCTACATCGTCACTTCCGACAACAATGGAATACTCGTCATCGACCAGCACCGTGCTCATGTCAGGATTCTGTATGAGGAATACATGAAGAACCTCGTAGACCACAAATCGTCCACCCAGGGACTCCTCTTCCCTGAAATCGTGCAGTTCACCAAATTCGAGGAAGTGACACTCACCGACATTATGGACGAGATTCTCAACATAGGCTTCGACCTCACCAATCTTGGTGGCGGTTCATATTCCATAAATGGCATTCCTGCGGGGTTGGAAGGACTGAGCCCCGTAAAACTTCTGCACGACCTCGTCTATTCCGCAATGGAATCGGTAAGTGTAATCCGTGGTTCCGTACAGTCGTCCATAGCCGAGACGTTAGCCGGTTCGGCAGCCATTCCCTATGGCCAGTTACTGACGCGCGATGAGATAAATCATCTCGTCAGCCGGCTCTTCTCACTTGCCCTGCCAAAGTACACCCCTGCAGGCAAGAGCATATTCGTCACACTGGAAAATGCAACGTTGGAGCAGTTATTTAGAAAAAAGTCATAAAAAAACTCCACTTTTCTTTGTGAATACAGAAAAAAGTTGTACCTTTGCACCGCTTTTGAAAAAAGTTCGCCCATCGGGGCTGAAATGATCCAGCCACCGATGACCACGAACACAAAAGACGGTGCGAACAAGTTAAGGCACCGCTTTTGAAAAAAGGTTCGCCTTTCAAGTATCAGAAGTACGGGGTATAGCGCAGTTGGTAGCGTTCCTGGTTTGGGACCAGGCGGTCGCGTGTTCGAGTCACGCTGCCCCGACAAAATCCTTAGGGCGTTTAGCTCAGCTGGTTTAGAGCATCTGCCTTACAAGCAGAGGGTCGGCGGTTCGAATCCGTCAACGCCCACAAAGATTTGACTGGCTCATGCCAGTCTTTTTTG
>JAZQPD010000138.1:0-3608 GCA_045628285.1 Bacteroidaceae bacterium | reverse complement strand
TTGCCGAGTGGCATTATTTATTTATATATACGAAAGCCACTCGGCCACTGGACATAGCAACCCGGACTTTTCCCTGATTTTCAAGAACTTTCAAACATTTGTATGTGGTTTCCTTACGAATGGAAGAACGTTTCATCATTTTCATACTGAGTATAGTGGAAAAGTCGCGCGCGTTTGACCCCCGAGGGCGAGTTGCGCTGACCCCGTCGGGCGAGGACTTTGCTTGCATGACTAAGTCAAGAAGTTCAAGTTTCTCGCAGAGCGTAATGACTGAATGTCATTATGCTTGCGAACGACTGAAGGTTTATCTTCACAAAGGAGTTTTGCGAAGCAATCCTTAGCAGAGTATCGCAAAGGCCATGCGGATAGGCTAAGGAAATGTGGATTTTGGAATACATATTCATTCGTCAAATTTGTTGGATTCGTGTTCAAAATAAATAAAACCACTTATACGTTTTTTCTGACCACGAATTGAAAGCGAATAATTTTATTATGAAATATGAATTAAGTGTAACAATGTTCTATCGGCTCTGTGATACTCTGCTTCTCTGCGAGATGTTAAGAATATTATCGAGTTGCGCCACGAGGCCAGTTGACTTCAAGACACTGGGTTTTACTGGTGACCCAAAAAAACTCTGTATTTTATTTTGTATTTCGCTCACTTATTCGTATCTTTGCACCCCGAAATGAATAATGCCGAATTGGCTCAGTTGGTAGAGCAACGCATTCGTAATGCGTAGGTCGCGGGTTCGAGTCCCGCATTCGGCTCATAAAATATTAGAAATTCCGTTTCCCGAGCTGGTTCCTGAGCCAGTCGAAGGAGTCGAGGGACAATCATCAACCATAAAATGCTTACTTTCCCACAAGACTATACACAGCTGCTCAACACCCTTGAGACCGAACAGGCCATCAAGGAGATAAAGGACTTCTTCCAGCAGAATCTTTCCACTGCACTCCGTCTGCGCCGTGTCACCGCACCCCTCTTCGTGCTTCGCGGACTCGGTCTCAACGACGACCTCAGCGGAGTGGAACGTCCCGTACATTTCCCTATCAAGGATATGGATGATCAGGTGGCGGAAGTAGTGCATTCCCTTGCCAAGTGGAAACGGGTCATGCTCGGAGAGTACGACATCCAGCCAGGCTATGGACTCTACACCGACATGAATGCCATCCGTGGCGATGAAGAACTTGACAACATCCATTCCCTCTATGTCGATCAGTGGGATTGGGAGCGCGTCATGAAGTCCGAAGACCGGAATGTAGGTTATCTGAAGTCCGTGGTGCGCAGCATCTACAACGCCATACAGCGCACCGAATACCTCGTATGCGAACGCTATCCGCAGATTAAGCCATTCCTTCCCGATGACATCCATTTCATCCACTCCGAAGAACTCCTCCAGATGTACCCCGACCTCACTCCAAAGGAGCGCGAGGATGCCATCTGCCGAGCCTATGGAGCCGTCTTCATCATCGGTATCGGAAGCAACCTCAGCAACGGACAGCCTCACGACCTCCGTGCCCCCGACTACGACGACTGGTCTACCCCGAACGAAGACGGATACATGGGACTCAACGGCGACATTCTCTTCTGGTACCCGGTACTTGGCCACAGCCTCGAGATATCCTCTATGGGAATCCGAGTCGATGCCCAGTCGCTCACCCGTCAGTTGGAGATACAAGGCAAGCAGGAACGAGCCGGACTCTATTTCCATCAGAAACTCCTCAATGGCGAACTCCCACTGTCCATCGGTGGCGGAGTGGGGCAGAGCCGCCTCTGCATGATGCTTCTCCACAAAGCCCATATAGGCGAGATTCAAGCCAGTATTTGGCCCGAAGAAATGCGCCGTCAGTGCAGACTGCACGGAATGCCCCTGATATAGGTCATAGTCTTGCCGTGATGATGTCTCTGTCGAGTTTTCCCTTGACATCATAGATTACCCCATTCCCAACGGTCATGTCCTCTACTCGGAGTGACCTGAATGCATCGTGTGCAACGGCAAGGATTACAGCATCGAATTTCTTGCCGAGAAGATGCGCCGTGTCCGCAGTGACATTGATGCCGTATTCATGTCTTGCCTTTTTCCTGTCGACCCAAGGGTCTACGACCGTGATGTTCGATGTGTATTCCTTCAGACCAGAATAAATGTCGATGACTTTGGTGTTTCTTGCGTCCGGACAATTCTCCTTGAATGTGAATCCGAGGATGAGAATGCTGCTACCGTTCGGGTTGATGCCCTTCTCCTTCATCAGGCTGACCACCTTTTCTGCAATGAATTTCCCCATGTGGTTGTTGATTCGTCGTGCAGTAATCAGCAGGTCGGCTATTACTCCGTGGTGCATGGTATTGTCGATGAGATATTAGGGATCTACACTGATGCAATGACCGCCTACGAGTCCCGGACGGAAAGGCATGAAGTTCCATTTGCTGCTTGCAGCACCACAGGATAGACTGTTGACTCATAGGTGACAATATCCCCCTTCTTCAGTACGCTTGCCACTTCCTCGGAGGCAGAGATGACATAAGAGAAATCGGGGAGGTTATTGCTGTCGATGGGTGTCGGTACTGTAATGATGAACAGGTTGCACTCCTTCAATTCGTTCTTGTCGGTTGTGAGCACTGTGCCTCTGCCGAGTGTCGCTTTGATGCGCTCAGGGACAACGTCATTGCAAGTGTCAATACATTTTTTCAGACTGTTGATACGTGATTCCGACAGATCGAAACCGACCAGTCTGTATTTCTCAATAATACTCCCAAATTTTCGAACCAGTGCATAAGTCAAATAAATTTTGTAACTTTGCACTAATGAAGACTCAAACAACTCGTAGAAAACTCACCCCTGAGTTCAAGGCAAAGGTGGTGATTGAAGCTCTCAGGGAGCAGTCAACCTTGGCAGACATCGCCAAGAAGTATGAAATCACTCAGGCTCAGCTAAGTCGCTGGAAGAAGGAATTCCTGACAAATACTGCGGCTGCCTTCGGTGGCTCCGAACAGCAACAGGAAATGAAGAAACTGGAGGCAGAACGCGACAGCTGTCATCGCAAGATTGGCGAATTAGAGATGAAGCTGGATTTTGCCAAGCGGGTATCCAGAGCATTGGGGATACCCGCAGAAAACTAGTATCCCCCGAAAATAAGCTCAGTCTCAATCAGCAACTTGAAGTACTTGGCATCAGCAAAGGAGCTTATTACTATCATCCCAAAGGCGAAAGTGATGAGAACCTTGAAATAATGAAGAAGATCGACCGTCACATGACAGAGCATCTGGGCGACAGGAGTAATCGGCATGCGCGATTACCTCATGACCCTCGGCATCTTGATTGGAGTGAATCGTGTACGTCGTTTGATGCGCTTGATGGGTCTCATGGCCATCTATCCTCAGAAGTCCCTATCAAAGTTAGGAATGGCTAAATATAAGAAACCATACCTGCTACGCCATCTGAAAATAGACCACACAAATCAGGTATGGAGTATCGATATCAGCTACATACCGATGGCTCATGGTTTTATGTATCTCACAGCGATAATAGACGTGTACAGCCGTGCAATCATGGCATGGGGGCTTCACAACAGCCTTGATGCAGAAAACAGTATCGAGGTGCTGCAACTGG
>JAZQPD010000137.1:0-8840 GCA_045628285.1 Bacteroidaceae bacterium | reverse complement strand
CCTCCATCAGCTTTATGATGGAAAGCAGCAACTCCGTATTGCCGAGCCAGCAGAACACATACTCGAAGATTGAGAGGTCCTCGTTCTCCATCCGTTTCGTGATGCCGTGGGCAAACCGCGTGAGCACCACGAGCGGGATTTCGGGATGCTGCTGCGTGAAGTCCCTCGCAATGGTGAAGACATCGCTGCTGTCGTTTCCAGGCATACAGATGACGAGCTGGATCCTCTGGGCGGCAAGGGCTTCCTTTGCCTCCTTCTCGTTAGCCACGAGCAGGAACCGTGGAGGATAGCGGAGACCCAGACGGGAATACTCTGCAAATATTTTCTCGTCGATGCGTCCGTCGTCCTCGAGCATGAAGGCATCGTAGGGATTGGCAACGAGCAGTACCCTGTAAATCCGTTCCTGCATCAGGTCAACGAACGAAGTGTCTCTCAACTGAAGCGTGTTGTTGTTCTGCATTGCATACATTCTATCAAACATTTGCAAAATTACAAAATTATCCGCAAATATCAGCAAGAGAATTGCTGATTTCTCACGGTTTTCTCACGCAGAGCCGTTTTTTTTGTCATATTGAAATCATAGTATGGATTTTATTTGTATATTTGCAGGAAGAATTTATAATGTTCCTGTGAAAGTGAAAGTCTTGTTCTACGTATGGTATCTATCTGTGATGGCTGCAATATACCTTGCGGCATCGGACTCGTCATACGGACAGACTTCGTATTCCTATTTTAATGTCACAGATGGACTGAGCGACAATCGTGTCACGGGTCTGATGCAGTTGCCCGATCAGCGTATGCTCATCACTACGAGTAGCGGGATAGACGTCTACGACGGAAATCGATTTTGTTCCTATAATGTAAATGATATTCCATCCGCTCGTCTGGAGAAGTACACGGGATGCTATCATCCTTATGTGGACAACCGTCAGCGGCTGTGGATAAAAAACTGGCATTCCGTCCGTTGCATTGATATGGTAAACGAACGGCAGTACGCGGATTTTGCTGAACTATGGAACACCATCGGTGTGCGTGACAGTGTGGAAGATATCTTTGTAGATTCGTATGTGCGCCATCTGTGGGTGGTCAGCGGAAATACGCTTCTTGATATTGATACGGGCAGGCGATATCCTGTAGGCGATGAGGGCGTGATTTTGGATGTGGAGGTGATGGACGGACTTGTCTACCTGTTTATGAGCAACGGCACATTGTGCTGTATGCCAGTAAGGGGTGGGGATGGCGGTTTTCGTGTTTTTTCTGATATTGGCGATGCTCTTACGTCTATGGTTGTGCCAGACACTCTGTCGGGTTCTTACGTGCAGATTTATGGACTTCCGGGGCGATGTGTCCTACGTCAGTTTTTTGTAAAGGAGAGAGTGTGGAAAAATCTTCTTGCTACTGATTACATCATGCACACTATTGTCAATGTCTCACCAGGCAAGGCATATATAACCAGTGAAAAAGGACTATGGATAGTTGACCTCATTTCCGGTAAGTGTCGGTTGGATACGGGCTATTCCGCAATTGGTAGCAAGGAGATGGAACTTGACATGAACACTCTATGTGTTGACCATCAGGGTGGATTGTGGATGGGCAGTGCCAGTCAGGGGGTGGTTTATGCCAATTCGATGCGTGACAATATCAGTGTAAGTCCTCAACCGCTCCGGACTACATTGGTTGCCATGTCGGTCAACAACAACGAGTTTGATTCATGGAACGGCAAGGCCATTTCCTTCGTCGATTCCCTGTCATTGGAATACGACTGCAAGAATCTGTCACTGGTCTATTCTGCGTTCAATTATGCTCTGCCAAAGCATACGAAGTACAGGTACAGGCTGATGGGTGAATCTGATAGCGGATTGGTGCAGGACGAAGATACTGCGTGGATATCGCTGAATGTGTCGAGCCGTGAGGTGCTGGATGTGAATGGAATGTTGCGCCTAAGTTTCAATGATTTGGAATATGGTAGGTATGTCCTTCAAGTGCAATCATGTATGGGCGGCGACGTGTACGGCATGCCGCATATCCTTCATATCAATATGCTTTCACCGTGGTGGCAGACTACTTGGGCATACATTATATATATAATAGGTTGTTTGGCATTTTTGTTCCTTATGTTCCGGATGGTCGTGCATGCTCGTCTGAGAAAACTCATGCGTCAGCATCGTGAGGAACTGCTGTACGCAAGGATTCAGGCCGTGATGGAAACTCTGCAGGAATCAGGTTTGGAACCGCTCAAGGGGAACGAAGTTGAAGGGGATGATGACCGTCAGACAGAGGAAGTTCCTCCTGGAAGGGAACTGTCAGATGAGGATCAGGATTTCCTACGAAGAGCAATGGAACTCGTGAAGAAGAATGTAAGTAATCGGAGATATTCTGTGGAACAATTGGCTCAGGACTTATGCATGGAACGTACAGGTCTATACAAGCGTCTGACTCAACTTCATGATCAGTCGCCGTCGCTGTTCATCAGAAGTATCAAACTGGCTCATGCGGCAAACCTATTGGTTACTACCGAATTGCCGGTTACGGAAGTTGCCGAACGGGCAGGATTTTGCAATGCCAGTCATCTTACAAGGCTGTTCCAAGAGAAATATGGGTGTAAGCCAAGCGATTATAGGAGCGAATCAACATCCGTGTCGTGACATTTCAACATTCGTGCTGATTTAGTCAACATTTATTAGCCTGATGTGTGTGAATTATTGTATAACTTTGCAGACAGAATAAAAATTTCAAGGATTATGAAGAAACATTTTTTTTCGGTGTTGCTGGCGTTGTTTTGTCTGCCGGTATTTGCTCAAGACTATTCTGTGACTGTGCAGAATGTTGTGACTGAGGTGAAGTTTTATTCTCCTCAGATTGTTCGTGTGACAAAATATCAGTCGAAAGACCCTCTGTCAAAGACCGATCCGAAGTTCGTCGTCACGATGACTCCGAAAAATGTCAATATAAAAAAGGATGAAGGCAGCATTTACGACACTCTTTCCACAGACGGAATCAAGGTCATCTGCAATAAGAAGACTGGTCTGCTGTCGTTCTACAGGTCCGACAACGGAAGTCTGCTGACAAGGGAGCGCGGAAAGGCAACTTTCACGAAACGAACAGCACACACTGTTGACCAATACAATGTTGGTCAGTCTTTCACACTTTCTGCCAATGAGACAATATACGGTTTCGGTCAGGTTCAGGACGGAAAGCTCGACCATCGCAATACCAGCTATTCCCACATGGTTCAGAACAACACGTCCGTATGGATGCCCTACATGCACTCAGTGAAGGGCTATGGCATCTATTGGGACCTCTACGGACCATGCGATTTCTCAGATAATGCAAATGGAGCAACCTTCACGACTGAGGCTGCTCACGCAATTGACTATTATGTGCTTCTTGGTTCTCCGACTGATGGCGACGAGGTGATTTGCAGAGTTCGTGAACTGACTGGTCAGGCCACGATGGTGCCTCTCTGGACTTTCGGCTATTTCCAGAGCAAGGAACGCTATAAGAGTTCAAAGGAAACCCTCGGGGTGCTGAAGAAATACCGTTCACTCGGAGTTCCAATCGATTGTGTCGTACAGGATTGGCAGTATTGGGGCGGTAATGACCAATGGAATGCAATGGAGTTCCTGAATCCGAAGTTCTCTTCGGACTATCGTGAAATGATCGACGGAGTACACGATGACGGCGGACACCTGCTCATCTCCATCTGGGCCAATTTCGGTCGCGACACCAGGCAGTTTGCCCATCTCAAGGAGAAGAATCAATTGATGAAGCAGGGCGACAAGATTATGTCGGAGACTTGGCCGAACAATGAAGGCGTGGGAATCTACGACCCATACGAGAAGTCGGCTCGCGACTATTACTGGGGTTGTCTCAATTTCGGATTGGTTGATAAGGGCGTGGATGCCTATTGGGTTGACTCATCGGAACCCGACCATTATCAGGGTGGGGAGGATTGGGAACAGACCAATGACTTTATCGTTCTCCACAAAGATGCAACCGATGATGCCTCGCTCAATCCTCGCTCAATCGAGACCGAACACACTTGGCGTTCTGTCCGCAATATATTCCCTCTTATGCATGCCAGTGGAGTATATGACGGTCATCGTGCCCAGCATTCCTCATTCACGGATGCCAAGCGAGTGATGATCATGACCCGCTCAGGATTCCTCGGAATGCAGCGTTACGGAGCCGGAACTTGGAGTGGTGACATCACGGCTTCATGGCAGACTTTCGCCAATCAGATTCCTGCAGCACTCAACTATTCTGCTTGTGGAATCCCAAGTTGGAACAGCGACATCGGTGGCTTCTTCAATGGCAGTTATTCTGCTCCAGATGATGAGAAGTACAAGGAACTTTATGCTCGCTGGATTCAGTTTGGTACTTTCTGCACGATCATGCGTTCCCATGGCTCCGGCACCGACAAGGCCATCTATCAATTCGGTTCGAAGGGCGATGCCTACTTTGACATCATCGACCGTTACATCAATCTCCGATATGCACTCCTTCCTTATATTTATGCAACCGACCACAAGGTCAATGCTGAAGGTTTTACTTTCATGCGAGCAATGGGCATTGCATATCCTGCCGACGGAATGACGCATCAGTTGAAGGATCAGTTCATGTTCGGCAAGGACATTCTCGTGGCTCCAGTCGTAACAGAGGCTGCCACAAGCCGCAATGTATATTTTCCTGCCGATAATTCCTGGACAGACATCTGGACTGGCGAGACCTATGAAGGCGGTCAGACCATTTCCCGCAATGTGTCACTTGCGGTTATGCCTATCTATGTTCCTGCAGGAACCGTCATTCCTTGGGGACCAAAGGTGCAGTACAGCAGCGAAAGCAACTGGGACAACCTCGAAATCCGCATCTACAGGGGTGCTGACGGCTCCTTCACTCTCTATGAAGATGAGCGCGACAACTATAACTACGAACATGGCAAATACTCCGAGATTCCGTTCTCATGGAACGACGCAAAACACACTCTTACCATCGGTGGGCGTAAAGGCGAATTCAGTGGAATGTTGAAGAAGCGTACATTCCGCATTGTCCTCGTAGATAAGGACAAGAAACTCGGACTCGGCATTCGTCAATCTGCTCGCTTCAGCAAGGTTGTGGAATATTCCGGCAAGAGCATTTCTGTCAGCATCGACAACGACAAACTCACTGAAGATTCCGGCTTTGCCGTAAATGGTTTTTCGACTGATATAAATAAGGTGACACTCTATTCCGGTCAGACAACAAGCCTGAAGGTGACTGCTACTTTCGCTGACGGCACTACCCAGTATGTCACCCTCGACTCAGAGTTCGAAAGTTCCAACCCTTCCGTGGCAACGGCAGCCGACGGCATAATTCGTGCCGGCGATAATGGTCAGGCAGATATTAAGGTCCTCTATACTGATGCTTCAGGTAAGGTATGGACTTCAACCGTCAATGTGACGGTCAGGATTCCTGACAACATGTACTCTTGGAAGGCAAGCTATTGGTACAAGAATCGTGTCTCTGACCGTCTTGGTGCTTCAGACATTCGTTGCAACACGACGTCCAACACCATCACCATCACGAAGACTGGTGCTCAGAATATTGCCCTTCGCTACAATGGTGGCACATACCTCAAACCCGGAATGAAATGGCTGGCGGTCATAGCAACCGAAGTATCTATCGACAAGAACGACTCTCAGCTTTGGTACATCAACGGCAAGTGGGTGAACATCGTCAATCCCGACAGAGTTACTACTCTCAAGGACGGTCGCATCCTCATAGCATGGAAGATGGACGAGACCACATGCTACACCGAAACTCGTGAGACCGTATTTGGTCTCACCTCCACCAACCTCAAAGGCACCTCCGTCATCTCTTACGTAGGTTTTGAGACCGACATCAATGCCTTGATTGAGTCTCTCAACAGGGAGTTCGTATCTGTCGTTATACCCCGTACGGACACAGACGGTACAGACCGTATCTATTCCCTTCTCGGAGTACCGCGCAAGGATATGGAGGATGGAGTCAATATCGTCCGGAATGTCAGCGGTGATGTCAGGAAGGTACTGAAATGAAAATTAATGTATTGTTTTATTTTACATAGTTATTAACCAAATTAAATTTTAGCGTATGAAAAAAACTTACTTTAGACTCATGATGGCCCTTTGCTTGTTTGCGACGGCTATCTCGTCATCGGCTATCGTCCCTCCTACGGGCGACAAACTGGTTGATGGTGCAACCTATCTCCTCCAGAACGTAAATACCCGAAGCAAGTGGCTTGGGCATACTTCATGGGACTATGCTCTCTGTTATGATTTCGGTTCTGCCGAAAACTTCGTTACTCTCAAGGCTGTAAAGCAGGAAAGTGGCAATTGGGCATTCATAGAACAGAATGTGGAAGGCGATCCTAAATACTTGGTATTGCCGAATTCCGTGAACCTTAACTGCAGGACTCTCGCAGAGTTGAATCAGGGAACAATTCCTGAATTCAAGGTTGTTCAGGTTGCAGAAGGCACATATCGCATCATCGCAAGTACAGGAAACTGGTTTGATGCAATCGGTTTCGACATTCTCATGAATGCAGCCAACAACTACATCATCTGTACATTCCCTGGAAATGGTGTCTATGAAGGTGAGGATATCTATCATGGTTTTCTCAAAGATCCTGAGACAGGCGAACGCCTCATGGACGACGAAGGCAACTATTTCCTTGCCGACTCAACTACCTGCCATTGGAATCTTGTCAATGTTGAGAACTACAAGGACTATATGGGCAAGGCTTCTGCCTATTCCACCATCCTCAACTTTGAGAACAACTTCGTGAACAACGGAAACATTGACGAGGATTATCACAAGGGATTTGCAGGAACGCTCGAGGCAATCACTGCCATCTACGAGAGCGAGGAATACGACTATTCTCTCGACAACCCTACAATCATCTCCCTCGTGAATGCAAAGGTAAACCTCTACAACACTATTCAGGATGCAATCAAGTCGAATACGGATGGCGATGCAGTTCTCAGTGCAGCAACGGAATCTGCCAAGAAGGCATTCGACGAGGTATCCGACCTTGCCGGAACGGAATCTGCTCTGAAGGCAATCTCTGCAGCATTGAAAAACTATAAGGAAGGTACAGGCGATCTTACTTCACTTATCCAGAACGCAAGTTTCGAAGACCTCTCTTCCCAAAACGGTGCTCAGACCTCAGGTACTGAAGGTGCTCCTACAGGATGGAATGTCTACATCAACGGCACTCAGGTCGTTACGGCCGACGACGTGAAGGCTCAAGGTATAAACGCTTGGCACGGAATCAATGATGACTCCGACGGTGAAGCCAAGGACGGCACCTATGCCTTCGGTATCTGGAATGGAAGTATTCCGACATACGAAATCAGTCAGAAAATCGAGGGCTTGGAGAACGGTACCTATATCGTTACTGCCGGACTCATGGCAGGTGCCAACGGAAGTAGTCGTATGACCACTCAGCGTATCTTCGCTAACCTCAACTCTACTTACTTCGGCTACGAGGAGGACTACAATCTCGAACTGCTCGACAAGAGCGAGGTCTATGGTTTCCAGGGCAATGACCAGAACTACACTACCGACCGTACTCTCTTCCCTATGCAGGTTCAGGCTTATGTATATGATGGCACACTGACTCTCGGCCTGCGTACCGATGGCAATTACAACGCCACTTGGCGTGAATCTTCCAATGGTGCCGGCGGTGACGGATGGTTCAAGCTTGATAACTTCCACCTCCAGTATCTCGGCTACATCCCGGAGGATGCACTTGATATCTTCAACCACTTCCTTGCAAACCTCACTGCAGCATACGAGGGAGCAGACTTCATGAATGCCCAGCTCAGGGAAAAACTTGAAGGCAAGCTCGATGAATATGCCCAGTTCTCATCCGATACTGATATTGAGACTATCAACAATGCCATCTTCGAAGTAAGGGAACTCGTTACGGAGGTGTCTGCAAATGTCAGTGCATACGATGCACTTGCTACTGCAATCATGAATGCATGGGTGGCTCTCGATGAATTCCAGGATTATCCGGGAGCACCTGAATATGGCGATGTAATCTCTGAAATCGAAAGCGACTTCAACGATGGAGCCTTTACTACTGAAGGTTGTGCAGAAGCACTTGCACGTCTCGAAGAGGCAAAACAGGCTTGTATTGACTCCAACGTCATAGAACCTGGTATGGACATCACGAACCGTCTGAAGAACCCAAGTTTCGAGGACTATTCTTCTCAGGGCTCAAACGGCAACAGTGGTGGTGTTGAGGCTCCTCCAACTGGCTGGAATCTCGTTCTCAATGGAGTTCAGTGCTTCACTCAGGCCGACGTTCTCGCACATATAAGCAACTGGTGTGCTATCAACCAGGGCGACAATATCGACGAATTTGACGAGGAAGGCAATGAATGGTTCCACCAGTACACCGACGGCGAACATCTCTGGGGTATCTGGAGCGGTGCAGTCCCTGTAGTTGAACTCTCTCAGATGGTCAATCTCCCTGCCGGTACCTACAAACTCTCTGCCGACATCGTGGTTCAGAACGACTGGGCAGGTTACAACCTCTCAACTCAGCGTCTCTTTGCCGACGACTTTATCACTATGTACGGCAACGAAGACTACTATGCAACCTATCTCCCTGAGGATGCACAGGCTGCAAAGCAGCATGACCTCTGGAATGGTGGTGACAAGGAAGTGAAGTACCTCACATTCGCAGGCAACTACAAGGATGTGAACTACAGCTATTCGTCTATTCCTTACACCACTTCAGTCATCTTCGGCACAGAAGGCCTCGAACCGGTGAAGATTGGTTTCCGCACGGACCGCATCGACCCTGCTAC
>JAZQPD010000136.1:0-9982 GCA_045628285.1 Bacteroidaceae bacterium | reverse complement strand
AAAAACTGAAGATTCTGAAGATTCTCAACGACCAAAGGCACTTTTCGCAATGAAAAAGTCATCAAAAAAGATAGAATCTTCAGCGATTTCCATATAGAATCTTCAGTCTTATTAATTGGAATTCAGCATGTTTACTATGCGTGAAGATCCTGAAGGATAAAAGTCCTTCCATTTTTTATTTTTAGTTACGGCTGCAACATACTATTTAGTGGATAGTGCCAGCCTTTACTTCTGATTCTGACAAGTGGTACTGCTGACACAGACAAGTGGCATTTCTGATGCAGTCAAATGGTACTTCTGGGACGGTCAAAAATTACTACTGACGTTTTGCCCGAAACGTCAGTACAAAACGGAAAAACGCCAGTACAAAACAGGGTCTACGTCAGTAATAGACTGAGCAAAGCTCAGAGTGATGGTTCGACAAGCTCACCAACCGAGTGAAAAGAGAAAAGTGGTGCAAACCGAATGCAGAACTATGCTCGCATAAGTTATGCTGAGGCGCAGCCCACTTTGCGGGAACCGTCCCCAGTTCCCTCCCGGTTCCCTGAATTTTCTCTTTTCCGGTCGTGAACCTTTAATAATTGAGGATTTTCTTTCCGTTTCTGATGTAGATACCCTTTATTGCAGGTATCTGTTTCTTGGATATCCTCTGACCTTGAAGATTGAAGATGTTGTCTTCGCCTATCACGTTGGAGTCAGTCTGTTCTATCCCTGTAGGGTTGTCCTCTCCATGGAAATAAAGTCGGAAATTGGAGAATGCTGTCCAGTAGTAGTTTCCTGTTGCCGTGCCCTTCAAACCTATAGTCAGGTTGCTGGCATAAATGCGGAAGGTATAGGCGTTATCGAACAGTCCCTCATTGAAATAGAGTTGCGCTGATTCCATGTCGTTAGGGATGTAGAAAGTGGGGGTGCCGACCTTGCTTTCATCTCCGCCAATGGAATGATCCTGGGCCTCTGATGCGACATTGCAGATAGTCTGTCCAGTGAGTTTGTTGGCATAGAGTATTGCATTGGCGTTGTCGGTTCCTGCCAGATAGTCAGAATAGACATCACGGACACTTCCCGGACGCTGGAAGCCTTGCATCTTCACCGTGTAGAATCCCCGTGCCACGTCTGTCATGGTCTGGTTGAGGTCGAATGCGGTCATATAGTATTCACATATATTGAAGCCTATGGCGGGGGCGGTTCCTTCCCATCCGTCTGCATTCTCCTTGAGAGATGGATTTCTGAGCAGGAATGTCACGTCGAATGGTGTTTCTGCAGGGATGGAAGATACTCCATTGCAGAAAGTCTTGCATAGTTTCCGTGCATCGGTAATGAGTGCCGTGACTTCCGGGGTTGTTGCTGCAGTTTCTGCCTGACTGCGGATGCCGGATATTCCCTGGAGTGTTTTCCGATTGATGTCTTCGGTCTTTTCCTCGTGAGGTGATGATATGAGTTTTTCCATCCCGTCGAGAATGCCTGCCAGTTCGTTCTTGTAGTCTTCAATTGATGCGCCTGCTGCCTTGCGGGTCTCGTCGGCAGTAAGTATGAGCCAGCGCTGGGTAGTGGCAGAGTTCTCAAGGCTGAAAGCGGATGTTCCTGTCGCGCCCTTGGCATTTGCCGTAAGGGCAGAGTGGTTTGAGGCATATATGAGCCAGTAGCCGCGTGTCGTGAACGGGGTTCCGCTGCTTCCCAGTTTCACGTCTGTACGGCCTTTCATGATATGGATATTGTTGTTAGTGCCGTTCTTCATGTAATTGCCTGTACCCACATTCTGAATCTGATAATAGCATGTGGCAGGATTGAATGTGATTGTCCATGCGGCATTGTCGTTGTCGGTCAGTTCGGCAGCCGTCATCTCCACCCACTTGAGTTTCGTGCCGTCCATTACGAGATAAGAGGTTGTGAGTCCGCGTTCCGGACTCTCATTCTTGATGTAGTATTTCACTCCGTCTTCATGTTCGAAGGAATAGGCTGGCAGGCAGAACCCGCCACCCCAGTAGTTCACGGGCACCAGTCCGTCTTCACAGAATCCCTGATTGATGAGTGTGCTGCATGTGTATGTTGATTCCGAGTGGTCGTCCTCGTGTGCTCCGTTGATGCCATAGGGCCAGAAATGGGTATCGTCGCCTGTCACCCAGGCACTCTCGTCGTTGTCCCAGAAACGGAGAACGGCATTTGCCCTCTCACCGAGCCAGTGCCCTCTGCTCCGGGTTTCTCTCATGCAGGAGTTGTACCAGATGTCTGTCGTACCGCCACCGATTCCGTGGTTCATCTCGTGCATGATGGTTCCAGGCTGCTGGTAGGACGAATTGGGACCGACTCTCATGTTGCCTCCATAACTGCAGTCGGCAGTAGGTGTTCCGGAACCGTACGAACAGGATACGTTATAGCCTTTTATGCTTGTAAGGTTATTCCAATACTGGTTGACTGCCACATTGAGGGCACTGTTGATCCGTGCATTTTCCTCTGAATTTCCACCGTTGTTATACCAATAGGTGATGTTTCCCTTGGGAATTGTATAAACCTTTATCACATCACCGTAGCCTACTGCATAGTCCGTGCTTATGGCATAGGCACGGACGTAGTATTTTGTGGATGGTTTCAGTCCTGTCATCTTGAATATCTTGCCGTTGTGGGAGATAAACTGGCTGCTGCGGCTGTCGAGCACGGTTGGGTTGGGTTCGGTACTCCAGCAGAATCCTTCCTCCTGTATGTTCTTGCCGCTGACCTTGCTTCGGCCGAAAATCACATTCGAGCCTCTCGCATACCGGGTGTCGGTGATGACGGACGGTGCCGTGCCCGTACCATTGGCTATTCGGTAGGCAAAGGCTGCATTGCCGAGTTCTTCCATTGCCTGTGCCAGTATGCTGAGTGAAGAATTGTCGGAGTTATATATTTCCCTTGCATGGTTTATAGCTGCAAGGTAGTCTTCTGCCTGTTTGCCTGAACCCTCACCGTAGTCGTTCTCTGCATCTGCTATTGCTGAAAGCAGTTCCTTATATGCATCGGCTGATTCCTGTGCGGATTTGCCTGCATTGCGAAGTGGGGTGGCAACTCCCGGATAGTTGTCGGCAGTATTCTCACCAAGTACGGCCTCTGCCTTGCTGATGGCGTAGAGAAGGGCTGTGAGTTCATCCTTGTTCATCTTTTCTTCCGATAAGGTCTTCATCTTGCCAATGCGGCTCTGCAATTCCTGGCGGAGCACGCTGATGTCGGTTTCGGTGAAGGTGAGACGGAAATTGTCGACTGCAATCCAGTTGCCTGTGGCTCCTTCGGCCTTGAAACCGATGGTCACGTCGTCTTCAATGTTGATGAATGACAGTCTGTAGTCGTTTCTTGCAGTGACGTCCTTGCGTGCATCATTGGCGAATATCCATGCTCCGGTCTGTGTCTTGGATGAGTTCTGCTGGATATTCTGTGCTGCGACGGTCAGTTCGTAGGCTCCTACGGGAAGTGACTTGACAGTCTGACTGACTTCGGCATTGCCGACGGTGTTGCCGCTGCTCGTCCATTTCTCTGCATAGTAAGTCCCCGCCTTCTTTGTAAAGTCGGAGTTCGACTGTGTCTGCATATTCACGTTTGTCCATGATGTGAAACCATTTTCGAAACTGGCATTCTTTATCTTGCCTGTCACGTTTGTCTGTGCGTTGCAGACTACAAGGTGGAGTGACAGCACGATGATTGCTGCCAACTGGCGGGTTAACATTTTTCCTGTTGCCATAAAAATTGATTTGTCAATAGATTTCAATATCTTCATTTCAATGCAAAGATACGAAATTTATTGACAAATCAATTCTTATCTCTGATAAATCTACTGATCAATACCAGATTTTGCCATTGTCGGTTGTCACCATCTGTGGCGGTCACCGCCTGGACCGGGGATTTTTCCGCCTCCGAATGTATTGAAACGGTAGGAGACGCGGAGCATGCCGTACTGGTAGATGGAGTTGTTGCGTGAGTCGCTGCGCATCATTTCGTTGATGGTGCGTGAGAGGTTGCTCTGCTGACCGAGGATGTCGTTGACTTCAAGCATGAATGTGAGGTTGCCGTCGAGGAGTGTCTGTGATATCTGTGCATTCCAGAGCAGTTCGTCGGTATTCATTTCCCTTGACGCATATCCTCTGCGGCATTCCATGCCTATGTCGATGTTGAGGGTAAGACCGAACTTGGTGGTGTACTGGAATTCTGCTCCGTATCCGAAGTTCCATGTGTCCTGATTGCCGGCAGGAGTGATGTCGTTCTTCGAGTGGTTGTAGTTGACGTTTCCGTTGATGGAAATCTCTATGAGGTCGCGACGGTAGGAAATTCCCAAGTCTTCTCCCACTCCGAGGGATTTTGTGGTGGACTTCACATTGGTTTCCCCTTGCTGGGTGTAGCCCACATTGTTGCTATAGTAGACATTGGCAAATTCCTCAAGGGTAAAATATCTGTTGAGGGTATCGAGCGGCAGGTCGAATCCTCCGCCCATTGACGCATTCCAGTTGCCATTGATGTTGAAGGGCTTGGTCTCACGGATACCTGTGTCGGCGTGGTAGATAACACGGTTGGCTATGTTGTTCTGCGTGAATCCTCCGTTGGCATAGCCGAAGAACCCTGACTGCCTTGCCTCGTTGTATGTGTTGTAGTTGAGGCGGACGGTGTGGTTGAACGATGGCTTGAGGTCGGGATTGCCGCTTGTGATGTTCAGTGGGTTGGAGTCGTCGCGGATGTCGAGAAGGTTGGTAAGGCTCGGCTGGTTCATGTTTCCCCAGTAGTTGATGCGGAGATTCGTCTGCTTGTTCCTCTGGAAACGGTACTGGAGCCGTGGCGAGAAGTTGAACTGGTTCTTGGAGATATGGTATGCCTTTCCCCGATACCTATAGTTGAGGCTTGTGTTGATGGGAACAAGGTCGATTCCCACACTGAAGTTGCTCCGGTCTGTCACCCTGCGCAGTGAGAGTGATGCCGTGTGCTGGTAGGTCTTGTATTCCGACCGTTGGCAAAGGCTGTCTGCTATAGCGCTTTCCTGTGCACCGAACAAATAGTATGTGCTGTCGCTGTTCTGCATGAAGAGGTCGTACATGTGGCTGAGAATGCCGTCCACATCGTAGCGGAATGTCTCGAGGGCGCCATAGAGTGTGCTGAATGCGTCCGAGCTGTAGATGTATGCCTGGCGGTCGTTCTTGTTGTAGTTGTAGTTGAAGCGATAGCCGAACTGCAGATAGGTCTTGTATGCTATTGGCTCGCTGTAGTTGAGGTCGGCAGATATGTTGCGCGAGCGTGACGGAGTGCTGAAGTAGCGGTTGTTGATGTCCGGATGCCTGTTGGTCTGGAAGTAGTCTACCTCGGCAGCGGAGAGTTGCTGGCTCTCGCCGTTGGATATGCCTCCGTTGATGCGCAGGCTGATGTTGCGGCCGTCGTCGTTGAGCTTGCGGTTTAAGAGCAGCATGCCGTTGAAGTTGCTGTTGGTGCTGTATGACTGTTGGCGGTTGATATTGCGGTTCACGAGTATGTCCGCAATCTTCCTTGCCAGAGTGTCCTGCATGAGTTCCAGCATAGGGTTGTCGGAAACCTCGTTAGGGTCGTTGTTGAAACTGCCGCTTGTGCCGTAGGAATAGCCTCTGTTGCGCGAGTAGTTGTAGCGTGGACGGAAGATGATGTTGGTCATCGTGTCGGGTTTCCATTCAAGCCGGAAATTGGAGTTGAGGTTTATGTTGGAACCGTAGTTCTGGTTGAGGTTCTCGTTGAACGAACGCACTGTAGGCGATACGAAGTTCTCCTGGGACGTCTCGTTGCGGCTGTCGGAACCGTTGTAGAAGAAGCGTATGCTTCCGCCTGTCTCCAGCTTGTCGCTCGTGGTTGCGAAGTTCATGCCGGCATTCTTGCTGGCACGCAGTCCGCCTCCCCAGCGGCCCCATCCACGGCCTCCGCCACCGCCGTAGCCTCTGTCGCCTACGTTGTTCATGCTTCCGAGCAATGTGGCCTGGACATTGTCGGTGAACCGCATCAGGTTCATTCTGCCCGAATATCTGTGCTTGGTACCGGCACCACCGTTGAGTTCGCCGGTCCATCCCTTGTTCATGCCTTTCTTGATTGAGAGGTCGAGCACGGTCTCGTCCTCGCCGTCGTCGATGCCGGTGACACGTGCCATATCACTCTTCCTGTCGTACGACTTGATGTTGTCGATGATGTCGACAGGTATGTTCTGCATAGCCACCTGAGTGTCGTGGGAGAAGAATTCCTTTCCGTCAATCATAATCTTGTTGACGGACTTTCCGTTGATGGTGATATTGCCGTTCTCGTCTACCTTTGCCCCGGGGAGTTTCTTTACGAGGGCTTCAAGGGTACTTCCTGCCGGAGTGCGGTAGGCACTGGCATTGAAGATGAGCGAGTCGCCCGATACCTTCACCTTCGATGCGTTGGCGGTAATCTCCGTCTGGGCCAGCAACACGTTGTCGGGGGTAAGGGTGATGAATCCGAGGTCTGTGTTCTTCTTCGTCTTGCTTATCGACAATTCCAGGTTCTGCGTCTTCGGCACGTATCCCACGTATGACACCTTTATTTTATATTTGCCCTTCACGAGATCCTTCACCATGAATACTCCGTTTGCATCAGTAGCCGCACCACCAACGAATTTCTCATCCTCTGCCGTCACGACCTGCACCGTAGCGGAAGGGATTGTCTCTTGGGTCCCATTGTCAATGACAGTACCCTTCACAGTATACTTCGCCTGCGCACTCACCAAAATTGTCATCATCATGCAGATGACAAACAACATCACTTTCTTCATTGGAAAAACTTTTTACCTTATTAATTATATTAGTTAGCATACATAAGGGCACAATCCACCCTTTCCCATATATGACGCAAAAAAAACAGATAGGTTTAACGGGAGTATAAAAATTTTTGTGATTACATACAATTTGGCCCTAATATAATTTCTTCGGGCACTACGGCCACTCAGGCAAGCAAAGCTCGGAGTCCGATTAAATTTTAGTCCGATTTTTGGTAATGATTTTAAGCGTAGCGATATATCCGTTGAATCCGTTAGATTCGTGGTCAGAAAAGAAAACGTATAAGTGGTGGCTCTATTTATTTTGAACACGGATTTAACGGATAGAAAATATTCGTTCAATTAGTTAAATTCGTGGTCAGAAAATAACATATAAGTGGTGGCTCTATTTATTTTGAACACGAATTCAACGAATCTGACGAATGAATGTATATTCCAAATTCCACATTCTCCACCCCAATCAACCAGACACAAACATGGAACATCACTACCACCAGCGGCGAACATTATGCACGCATGCTGGGCATTAACCATTAGCCATTGACAAATAGATGTTTCCTCGCTTTGCCTGTGTCAGCCAATTTGCAGTTATGCGATTGCGCCGGTATAGAGTTGCTCAACAGGGAACACTAAATCCCAGTCTTCACCCCATACGATGTTGCCATCATCAATGGAAAACTTCAGAAACTCATGCTCGTCCAAATATTTGTCGTATTGTGGATGTGGATGAGCATGAATAAACTCTCCGATATTGACACGCTGGACAGTGTTATCGTTAAATGTCATCTCAATGGTCAGATTGCCCACCGAATGAGCTTCTGTAATCAGTATTCGTGCCATATGTTAATTCTCCTTGCCTTTACGGATTCGTTTGTTAATCTTTGTATTCTTGACAGCTCTGCGATAGACAAAGCACTCTACCCATTTTTCTACGATCTCCTTCCAGTAATGGTTGATGAACTCTATTGCATCTAAGGTATCCTGCGAATTCATTGGGTCAGCCCCTACCTTTTCTCGTCTTTCCAAGCGAATGAGTTCGCCATCTTCAATTATCAAATCAAATATACACTCTTCGCTTCCATGCTTTACATGAACGTGAACAGGTTCATGCTCGTTGGAGAAAAAGTAGAAGATAAAACCAAAGTATTCAAATATTTTGCCCATAAAGTTTCAACTTTTCCATACAACTGAATATAAGTTTATTGAATCAAACGCAAAGTTACGATAAATATAATTAATATCAAAATGAACTAGGCGAAAGTTCACGATATCTACATACTTTTCGCACGATTCAGTACGTGGCTTTAATGCTGCGCTAAGCGAACACAATCGGCTCGCAAATGGTTGCGAGCCGATCGTGAGAGTTATATTAAGTCAGATTGAATCTTACTTAATGAGGCGCTTCTTACCGTTTTCGATAACGATACCCTTATAGTCTGAACCAACTACCTGACCAGCGAGGTTGAAGCGTAAGCTGCTAACTGGAGCAACTGGCTGGATATCTTCGATACCAACTGCGCTACCGCCTTCTACGAGAACGATGCGGTCAATCCATGCCTTGCCTGTAAGCTTACCGTGGTTGAAGTACATGATAGTGTTGCCATCAGCAGGAGTGTTAGCTTCTGTGCATTCAACAACGTAAGTGTACTGCTTCCAGTTTGTAGTAAGAACTGCAGGTTCTGCATTGTTCCATTCAGGGTTAGGATATGCACCAGCACCTGGGTTGAAGTAGTCACCTTCAACTTCACCCTTAGCCCAGAATGTCAGAGTATAAGTCTTACCGAGTTCCATCTTAGCACCTTCCTTAAGGTCGCAGAGAAGCTGTGCGCCCCATGGGTCACCAGCAGAGTTAGTGCTTGTGAGAACCATACAAGACTTACTTCCGTAACCAGGAGTTGCATTTTCGAATGTACCACCGTTGTTCCAACCGAGGTATCTGAAGTTACCAGTAGTGCCATCTTCGAAGCCGAATGATGCTTCTGTGAGGAGGTTGTCGTCAGAGTATTCTTCTGGTTCAACAGCATTTACGATAACGATGTGGTCAACGTATGCCTTACCGTTAGTCTTACCGTAGTTGAAGTATACACAGTTGAGACCGTCAGCAGGATAGTCGCTTGTAACAGTGAGTTCAAGTTCATAGAGAGCCCAGTCAGTAGTGAGTGCTACCATGTTGCCATTCCATTCCTTGTTTCCAGCTGCCCATGGTGAGAACTGAGCACCGAATTCGATTTCAGCACCTTCGTTTTCTGCCTTAGCATAGAA
The DNA here is from genome assembly GCA_045628285.1 of Bacteroidaceae bacterium. GTDB lineage: Bacteria > Bacteroidota > Bacteroidia > Bacteroidales > Bacteroidaceae > Colivivens. The sequence continues at coordinate 963 of JAZQPD010000136.1, read as the reverse complement.
TGAAACCTTGTAAGTTTCACCAACCTTCATTGGAGTTTCAAGGTTGTAAGGAAGCTGAGCTTCGTAGTTCTGACCTGCGCTACCGTTAGGAGCAAGTTCCATACAGTATGCACTGTTGTTCCAACCTGGAGCTACAGCTGTTGCTGCACCCTGATTGTTCCAGCCCTGCATCTTCCAGCCACCTGTAGTACCGCCGTTGAATGCGAATGACTCGTCGTCAACGATGAGGTTGCCTTCTGGGTTGATTTCTGAACAGATGTCGTATACCATGAAGCGGTCGATATAAGCTGTACCTGTCAACTTACCCTGGTTGAAGTAAACCTGAGTGTTACCGTTTTCAGCTGTGTTAGCATCTGTACATTCGAGAGTATAAGTATACTGCTTCCAGCTTGTAGTAAGAACTGCTGGTTCTGCATTGTTCCATTCAGGATCTGGATAAGCACCAGCACCTGGAGTGATGTAGTCACCGTCTACAGTACCCTTAGCCCAGAATGATACGATGTAAGTCTTACCTCTTTCGAGCTTAGCGCCGTCCTTGAGAGGGCAGAGGAGCTGTGCACCCCATGGGTCACCAGCTGGGTTAGTGCTTGTGAGAGCCATAGCACCAGCACTCTTCTTGTAACCAGGAGCTACGTTAGTTGCTGTACCGCTATTGTTCCAACCAAGATAATGCCACTGACCAACTGTACCATTGTTGAAGTTGTAAGATTCATCGTCAGCAATGAGGTTAGCTGCTGGATTAGGTTCTGGAGTAGTTTCATCTTCTGGCTCACCGAGGTAGTAGAGCTTGAAGTTAGCGAAGATTACCCAGTCACCGCTTACGCCTGCAGTCTTGTTGATACCTACCTGGAGTGTACCTTCTTCAAGTGCGTTTACGATAGCTTCGCAAGGATAGTCACCCTTCTGGAAACGAAGAGCTGCACCTGCCATTGATTCAGGGAAGAAGAGCTGCTGGAGAATTTC
>JAZQPD010000135.1:0-18277 GCA_045628285.1 Bacteroidaceae bacterium | reverse complement strand
GGGCCGGAAGGTAAAATCTAATACCTGAAAACACCGAGGGGTTCGGGGGCGAGTAGCCCATGAGATGACCCAAATCAACAAATTCGATAAATGTTCAAATTTTTTTTGCGAAAGCTTGGAAATTATCACAGTATCTTGAATTAACATTTATTATAAGGTGTTAGTGTGGCAGTGTTGGAAATATTTCATACCTTTGCAAAACGGAATAGGAATTTATTAATCAAAGCAATCAGTATTTATTTAAGATGGATAACATGGAAGATCTGCATCAAATGGACGAAGCAAAGGCCGCTGCATGTGGCAAATTCGGAAGGATATCTGCTTTGACAGAAAGGTATTGGTGGATGACGCATGTAGTGTTTATCTTTTTGACGATTATTTTGCTATCAGTGATAACATTGCAGCCATCAATCTGGATTGAAAACACAGCATTTGTAATTTGGCTGTTATCATTCCTTGTTGAAATTGCCAAATGGGTTATATTGATAAGGAATAGGAAATGGAACAAGTTCGTGATCTCGCTGATAATTGCAGTAGTCTTGACCGCATTGTCAACCCTATTGATTTTCGTGGTTTCATTTGCATCACTTTTTGAACCCCGACCGGATGATTTTGCTAAGGAGCATCCCATACCACAAGGCTTAAAGTACAATGTGCCGTCAGATATACCCGAAAACGAACAGAGTCAATCCATTGACAAGACTAATAAGAATGCTTATTTGCAGATATGGAACGGCTTTCAAGGTGGCATCTATTTCTATGACTTCTATTACCCGACCTTGCCTGCAGGAACCGTTTATTTGAAATGCTTTGAGGCCGGTACTAATACTGCCTTATCCGAATCCAGGCTGAAAGACAAATCTGCTGTGAAACATGCTGCAACAACCGAATTCTCAAAGATAGTAGACAAACAAGAGTTTACAATCTATGAAGGTGATTGGGGACAGTACTATGCTGTTCGTGTAGAAGTATGGCATCGTGAGAAAGACTCAGGAAAAGAGAAGAAACTGCTTGAGAAAATCTACCGAATGGAAGGATGGATGAGATAAACAAAGACTATATGGAACAGCCAATCTTAAACGACCACAACAAGGAAGAATTTCCTCCGATGCACAGTGCGGAACATTTGCTGAACCAGACGATGGTGCGGATGTTCGGCTGTGAGCGCTCGAAGAATGCACACATCGAACGGAAAAAGAGTAAGATAAACTTTGATTTGGCGGAATGTCCTACAGGAGAACAAGTCAAGACCATTGAGGACAAGATAAATGAACTGGTTGCTGCCGACCTTCCTGTCAGATACGAGTTCGTGACAAGAGACAACATACCCGACGGTGTGAAACTCGACAAACTGCCCGAAGATGCAAGCGAGACACTACGGATGGTCTGGATTGGCGACTACGATGTCTGTCCTTGCATCGGCCAGCATGTGAACTCCACGAAGGAAATAGGAGGTTTCCGCATAACGAGCACAAGTTATAATGAAGGTTCATTCAGAATCGTGTTCAAGGTCGGCAACAAAGAATGAGAGATGAACATATTGCTGTTAAGTGCCCATAAATTTGTGTAGTTGCAAAATATTTTATACTTTTGCATAACAAATGAAGTAGATATGAAACGAAACATTATCATAACCGGTGGGGCTGGTTTCATAGGCTCCCACGTAGTTCGCTTATTTGTAAATAAGTACCCGGAGTATAAGATTGTCAATGTCGACAAGTTGACCTATGCAGGCAATCTTGAGAACCTGAAGGACATAGAGAATCGTCCGAACTACAAGTTCGTGCGTGCCGACATCTGTGATTTCGATGCCATGTTTCGTCTGATGCAGGACGAACAGATTGACGGAATCATCCATCTCGCAGCAGAGAGCCATGTGGACCGCAGCATCAAGGACCCGTTTACGTTTGCAAAGACAAATGTGATGGGAACCCTCTCGCTCCTTCAGGCAGCAAAACTCTATTGGGAGAGTCTGCCAGAGAAATATGAAGGCAAGCGCTTCTACCATATCTCTACCGACGAGGTGTACGGAGCCTTGAAGATGACGAATCCAGAAGGCATAGAGCCACCGTTCTCTACGACTGCATCATCGAGTGAGCACCATCTTGCTTACGGCAAGGACTTCTTCTATGAGGACACGAAATACATGCCTCACAGCCCATATTCAGCAAGCAAGGCAAGCAGCGACCATTTCGTCCGTGCCTTCCACGACACCTACGGAATGCCGACAATCGTAACGAACTGCTCAAACAACTACGGGCCTTATCAATTCCCGGAGAAACTCATTCCACTCTTCATCAACAACATCCGTCATCGCAAGCCTCTGCCAGTCTACGGCAAGGGCGAGAACGTGCGTGACTGGCTCTATGTGGAAGACCATGCCCGTGCCATTGACACCATTTTCCACAACGGAACCATTGCCGAGACCTACAACATCGGCGGTTTCAACGAATGGAAGAACATCGACATCATCAAGGTCGTCATCAAGACCGTCGACCGTCTGCTCGGACGTGAGGAAGGCGAAGACCTCGACCTCATCACCTACGTCACCGACCGTCTTGGTCACGATGCACGCTATGCCATCGACTCCACCAAACTCCAGAAGGAACTCGGTTGGGAGCCATCCTTACAATTTGAGGAAGGCATCGAAAAGACTGTCCGCTGGTATCTCGACAATCAAGAATGGATGGACAACGTCACCAGCGGAGCCTACGAGAAGTACTACGAATCAATGTACAAGGACAGGTAAATAGTTAACAGTTATCAGTTAACAGTTAACAATGAGTTAACAATTAATAATTATAATGACAACGATAATTAAGCCAAGAGTTAATGGCAAAATATCCAAATGGCCAAATAAATCGTAAATCGTAAATAAAAAATAATTCACAATTCATAATTCATAATTGAAAGCAATGAGTAAATATACTATAAAAAAGCTAACGGCTAATAGCCAACAGCTAATGGCTCAAAGAATAAAATGCCAATGGCTAATAGCCACAGCATTACTCTTTACTCTTCAGTTTTCACTCTTCACTCGCTCTGCGTTAGCACAGAGCGTTGACTCCGATCCTTTGGTCAAAGCAATAAAGGAGGAGTTGAAGTACAACATGGATCAACTGAAGAACGAGCCAGTTCCTCCGTATTTCATGGCATTTCGAGTCAATGATGATTTCAGCGTGGTCGTACAGAGTCTCTTCGGAGAATCAACAACCACGGAGAATCGTACAAAACAGTTGACTCCACAGGTTCGTATCGGCTCACTTGAACTTGACAACTACAAATACCAGAATCAGAGCCGTGCTGGAATATGGACAATCCCGTTCAACGACGAATCGCTCATGGCAGTCCGTCAGGGCATCTGGCAGAAGACATTGCAGAGCTACAAGAATGCAAAGGCCAACTACGATGCAGCCCTCTCGAAGATGCAAACCAATGCCGACAATGAAGACAAGGCACCATGTTTCGCACCAGCCGACGTCGTGACTTATTACGAGGCTCCACTGCCCAAGTCGGATTACGATTTCGACAAGGAGGGATGGGCAAAGCGTCTCGACGAAGTCTCGAAGGTGTTCAAGGACTGCAGGGAATTGCAAGTAGGGTATGCTCTCATCGATTATCAGGTTCAGAGAGAATATGTAGTCACATCTGAAGGTTCCGTAGTCGTACAAAACAGGAAGTCTGCCCGTGTGATGCTCTATGCCGCCATTCAGGCTGCAGACGGAATGACCTGTCCTCTCTATAAGGATTTCTTCGCATTTGACCTTAAGGACCTTCCTGGCAATGATGTTCTGATTGAAACGGCAAAGAATCTCGTCAGCCGTCTGCTCGAATTGCGCGACGCTCCTATTGCCGACCCTTATGCAGGTCCTGCCATCCTCTCCGGTTCATCCAGCGGAGTCTTCTTCCACGAGATATTCGGTCACCGACTTGAAGCCCACAGAATGAAGAGCGGCGGACAGACATTCAAGAAACTCGTCGGACAGGCAGTTCTCCCAAGCGAGTTCCATGTCTACAGCGACCCTACCCTCACTCAATATCGCGGCACCGACCTTAACGGCTATTATCTCTACGACGATGAAGGTGTGAAGGCACAGAGGGTTGAGAATGTGGAGAATGGTGTGCTGACCCATTTCCTTTTGGACCGCACCCCAATCGACGGTTTCCCTCGCAGCAACGGTCACGGCCGTGCCGCACCTGGAATGGATCCTGTTTCTCGTCAGTCGAACCTCGTAATCGAGACTTCCAAGCCTTACACTGAAGCCGAACTCCGCAAGATGCTCATCGATGAGGCTAAGAAACAGGGCAAGGAATATGGCTATTATTTCCGTACCGCAACAAGCGGACTGACCTACCTCGGCGATGCCGGTTCCATCAACTCCTTCAATGTCGACCCTATAGAAGTATATAAGGTGTATGTCGACGGACGTCCCGACCAGCTCGTTCGTGGAGTAAAACTCATCGGAACACCTCTCTCCATGTTCTCCAACATTGCAGCAGCAGGCGAGAATCCGGTGGTGTTCACTGGAATGTGCGGTGCCGAATCCGGACAAATTCCAGTCACGGCAATCTCTCCGGAGATATTCGTCACGAAGATAGAAACTCAGCGCACTGGAACTGGTTTCCAGTTGCCGAAGATTCTTCCTCTGCCTGAATTTGTCGACATGCCAAAGGATGAAGTGAAGACAATCACCAAGGCTCTCGAGGACGATGTGAAGAGTTCCCTCGAATCACTTCACACCGAAGGACAGCCACGACCATTCTATATCGACAATGCTGTTCAATTCGGACATCAGTTCAGTATCACCTCCGAACTGGGAGGTATCACCGCTCGCACTGACGACCCCGCCAATTATTATCTTTCATCTTACCTTGTAGTAGGCGACTCCCTCTGCATAAACAATGCAAACACTGCTCAAACTCGCCTCACCGGCCACATCTCTTACGACATGATACGCCGTCTCTTCTGGGAGATCGACGACAACATGTACAAGCAAGGCATCAACAGCTATGCACAGAATCGCAACCGAATGAATGCCAACCCACTTCCTGAGGAAGATGCCGGCATCCCAGTACGTTTCCATTTCCATGCAGGCGAGTATGTTTCAAAAGACGAACCAGTCAATCATGATCTCAATCGTGCCGAACTCGAAAATCTCGCCGACCACCTCTCTGCAATCTTCCTTGAATATCCACAACTCTACAACACTTCAGTGCGCTTCACCTCTGAGGGAACCGACATCCATCGCATCACCTCCGACGGAGTGAAAGTCCATTCCCCTTACTCCATGACCTCACTCATCGTCTCAGCTGAAGTAAAATGCGAGGATGGCTCTGTAACACACAAAAACCTTTCCTATAATGTCAGGTCACATTTCGACATCCCATCCAAAGAAAAACTTGAAAAAGATGTACGCGAATTTGCCGACCTTCTCATCAGTCTAAGCAAGGCAAAGAGCATAAAGGAATATTACAGTGGTCCGATAATGTTCGAAGGCGTTATGGCACAGAATGAACTGTTCAATATAGCAAACGGAATCGGAGTAGCATCCAGAAATCCGTTCACCGGCAGTTCAAACAACAGCATGATGCTCGGCAAACGAGTACTCGACACCCGCTTCTCCATCCACGCACTGTCCGACCTCCCTGCCTATAAAGGCACAAAACTCTTCGGAAACTTCACTATGGATGCCTACGGACAAGTTCCGGCAAAGGACTTCACGATAGTCGAGAAAGGCATACTCAAGAACCTCATCTGCGGCGACAAGCCCGCAATAGGAGCAATGCGCCCTACCGGCAACACCATTGCAAATGGAGCAGGAACATTCACGGGCTTCGGCATTCTCCATGTTGCATACGAAAAGACTGTGCCTTACTCAAAAATGCGAAAACTGCTCAAAGACGAAGCAAAGAAGGCAGGACTCGACCATGCCTACATCGTAAAGTCAATGGGTGACGTAATGTATCTCGTACGCTACGACATCAATACCGGAGAGGAAGAAATAGTCAATATGAACGGCCTCCCGATGCTCCAGAGAAGGGATTTGATGCATCTCACCGCCGTTTCAAGCGAAGAAGGTGTGTTCAACAAACAAACTAACGGCAATCTGACCTCCATCATCGCCCCACAAGCATTCATAGTAGAGAACATGGAAGTGAACTTCACCAAGCCACGCCGCGAGGAAGACTTCGTCCTCAAGAATCCCGCATTGAGGTAGAAATCCATATATATAATATAAGGTATACAAGTTTCGCATGTTTTAATATGTATGCGAAACTTGTATTATTTTATATTTTTAACGAAATTCAGTAATTATTTAGTAAAATTATTTGGAAGTTATCGAAATTCGTTATATCTTTGCAACATCGAAACTAAACTAACAAAAACATCAGGATGTCAATAGTAATCAATATAGATGTGATGATGGCAAAGAGGAAGATATCGTCGAACGAACTGGCGGAGAAGATTGGTATCAGTCCTGTCAACCTGTCGATTCTCAAGACGGGAAAGGCAAAAGCCATCAAGTTCGCCACTCTGAGTTCCATCTGCAACGCACTCGAATGTACCCCGGGAGATATACTGGAATATCAGGAGGAACAAAAGGTTGAGGGTTGATAGTTGAGGGGTGGGGGAACCGGAAACCTGAAGTCTGAACGATGAACCATTATTCATAATTCATAAACTTAAAACCACAAAATCAATATGATAGAAGCATTTCAGAATATGGAAACACTCTTGCAGGTGTTTTGGGTGATTGCCTTAGTGGCATCAATTGTTTTCGTGATTCAGTTTGTCCTCACTCTTGTGGGCATGGACCACAGCGATATAGACGTTGACTTTGATGGTGACGGCACGATGGACCTGGGTGACGGGATGAACCTCTTCACCATCAAGAACCTCTTCGGATTCTTCGTGGGTTTCGGATGGGCAGGTGTATGCCTATACGACTCTATCAGCAGCGACTTCGTGAGAATATTCATCGCTCTGGTAGTGGGAGTCCTCTTCGTGATGATGTTTGTGGTGATCTACAAGCAGACGAGGAAGATGGATCGCAATGGTGCATTCGACATCAATGATTGTGTCGGTAAGACGGCTTCCGTCTACCTACGCATCCCAGCAGGGGGAGAAGGAAAGGGCAAGGTACAGATAAGCATCAACGGTTCGGTTCAGGAAATCGATGCTCTCACGGACGAGGATGCCATTCCTTCGGGACAGAATGTGAAAATCGTGGAGGTTGTTGACAGTGAGACCCTGAAGGTGGTGAACAATCAATTCTGTACGGTAATATGATCAGTATTTTTATAATGGCTTTCATAGCCGCAATGTGTATAGTATCAACCAAAATAATTTAACAGTATGGTTTATTTAATTGTAATTGCTATCGTAGTAGCTGTATTTCTGTTTATCTCGATTGTCAATCGGTACAGGCGCTGCCCGTCGGACAAGATTCTCGTAGTTTACGGAACAACTGGTAACAAGGGTTCTGCAAAGTGTATTCATGGTGGCGGTACATTCGTATGGCCTATCATTCAGGACTATGCCTACCTGAGTCTGACTCCTATCTCTATTGATGCCAACCTCACCAATGCTCTATCGCGCCAGAACATCCGTGTGGACGTTCCAAGCCGTTTCACTGTTGGTATTTCCACTGACCCTGAATATATGAACGCAGCAGCAGAACGTCTGCTCGGACAGACTCCGGGTCAGATTCAGGAACTGGCTCGTGATATCCTCTTCGGACAGTTGCGTCTGGTGATTGCAACGATGTCGATTGAGGAACTGAACAACGACCGTGACAAATTCCTCGAGGCCATCAGTGCCAATGTAGAAGTGGAACTGAAGAAAATAGGTCTGAGACTTATAAATGTGAACGTCACCGACATCAAGGACGAGAGTGGATATATCGAGGCTCTTGGTCGTGAGGCTGCTGCCAAGGCCATCAACGAGGCCAAGGTACGTGTGGCAGAACAGGACAAGGTGGGTGAAATTGGTAAGGCTGATGCTGAGAAGGATGCCCGCATCCGTACCAGCGAAGCTAACGCAAAGGCTGTCCAGGGCGAGAATGCCGCCAAGATTGAGATTGCGAACTCTGATGCCAGCCGTCGTGAGGCTGAGGCTGAGGCACAGCGTAAGGCAAATGCAGCCGAGAAGGTGGCTGAAGCCCGTGCCCTGCAGGAGGCTTATTCTGCACAGAAAGAAGCGGAAGAGGCTCGTGCCGAACGTGAGCGCTCTACTCAGAATGCCAATGTCATCGTGGCTCAGGAAATCGAGAAGAAACGTCGTATCATCGAGGCTGAGGCAGAGGCAGAACAGGCTCGCGTAAGGGCAAAAGGTGAAGCTGACGCTGTATTTGCAAGGATGGAGGCTGAGGCAAAGGGCTACTATGAAGTACTCACGAAGCAGGCTGCCGGTTACGACAAGATGGTTCAGGCTGCCGGAGGCGATGCCGACAAGGCTTATCAGTTGCTTCTCATAGAGAAGTTGCCGGAACTCGTAAAGACTCAGGTAGAGGCAATAAAGGGCATCAACATCGACCATGTCACCGTATGGGACAGCGGTTCGGGTGCCGACGGAAAGAGCAGCACTGCCAATTTCCTCTCAGGGCTCATGAAGAGTGTCCCTCCACTCCATGACCTCTTCAATCAGGCCGGACTTGACCTTCCGGAATATCTCGGCAAGAAGAAGGAAGAAGAAAATGAAGGACGCCCACAATGAGCGTCCTTTTTTCATGTCGGTATGTCGTGGCTGAAGGGTATCAGCTGCCAAGTACTTCGAGTGCCTTGTTGATGTCATCGTCGTCCTTAAGGCTTTCCTCTACTGTTCCTGCCTCGTAGAACCAGCGTTTCACTATCTCGTTTGCCACTATCTTGCGGATGTCCTTCCTGTACTTGTCGAAGTCAGAATCGAAGTTGTGGGTGAGCTTTTTCTCAAGGGCAGCAAACTCTTCCTTCGCATCCTCGAGATAACCCTCAAACTCCATCATCTTCTTCAAGTCGGCAAGTCGCTTGTCGCTCAGGCGGTCATAGGTGAATCCGCTGTCCTTTACCATCTGGCGGAAGTCCTCAAGGTCCTGGTCGGACACGGAGAAGTCGGCAACGCAGGCTGGTGCTGTATGGCTTTGGCAATATTTGGTGCCGAAGTCTACGAGTACATCATCGTTGGCAAGGTAGTAGAGCATATTCTGAAGGGTGTCGTGCCTGACTTCGTAGTCGGGCTTGATTCCTCCTGACACCAGTGAGTCGGTCTTCGTTCCCTCACGGCGTGCCTTGTAGTCTATCTTCTGGATGCAACGTCCGCTCGGGAGGTAATATTTGCTTGTAGTCAGTTTGAGATTGCCGTTGTATGGAATCTCACGTGGAGCCTGAACCAGTCCTTTCCCGAATGTGGTGGAACCCACCACTACTGCGCGATGAAGATCCTGCAATGCACCGGAAACGATTTCGGCTGCCGATGCAGTGTTGCCGCTCACGAGTACGGCAATCGGTATGTCGAGGTCAAGCGGCTTGCTGGTAGTCTTGTAGACAGAGTTCGTTGATTTCACTTTCCCCCTTGTCTCTACTACGGTAACGTCCTGTGGAACGAAGAGGTTTACGAGATTCACGGCCTCGTCAAGCAGACCACCACCATTTCCGCGAAGGTCGAGGATGATGCTCTTGGCACCTTTCTCCTTGAGGGCAATGACTGCCTTGCGTACTTCTACGGCACAGTCCTCCGTGAACTGGGTGAGGTTGATGTATCCGGACGAACGGATCATTCCTGAATATGCTATTGCCGGCAGTTTGATGGTCTTGCGGGTAATCTTGAAGGTGCGCATCTTTGTCTCGCCTGGACGCTGTGCCGTGATGACGAATGTGGTGCCAGGTTCTCCGCGAAGAAGGTCACTCACCTCGCTGGTATTCTTGCCGGTAAGATCGATATCGTCTATCTTTCTGAGGATATCTCCCACCTGAAGTCCCACCTCAGCGGCAGGCATGTTGGCATAGGGCTCGCTGATGATGACGGTAGAGTCTTTTCTCATCCTAATGATAGAACCGATTCCACCATATTTTCCCGTGGTCATCATCTTGAGTTCGCCCATCTCCTCCTCTGGATAGTACTCCGTGTAAGGGTCAAGGACGCTGAGCATGGCATCAATTCCTCTCCTGATAATCTTCTGCGCGTCAAGGGTGTCGACATAGAAGAGTTCGAGATTCTTGTATATGGAATTGAATATGTCGAGGTTCTTGATGACCATGAAGTTACGGTCGGAAGGGTTGTCCTGTGCCTTTGCCGTCTGTGGAAGGGAGGAAAGGAACAGGCAGACGGATGCTATGAGTGCATGGGAAATCCTGAGCGAATGTTTCATAGAACTAAGAAAAACCCTCCCTTTTGGGGAGGGCCTGATATTTTTTTATTTACTGATTATTTACCAGAGATGATTGCAACACGGTTCTGGATGCCCTCGCGTGGCTGAACTGTGTCACCGTACCACTTAATGATAATCTGATCTTCAGGAACACCGTTTGCTTTGAGCTGCTTTGCAACTTCTTCTGCACGGTTCTTGGAGTAAATCATATTCTTGTCTGGCCAACCTGTATCCTTGTCAGCATAACCTTCGACGAGAATTTTCTTGTCCGGATTCTCCTTGCACCATGCTGCAGCAGATGGAACGATTGACTTGTAGTCATCACGGATTTCGTGCTTGGTCTCTTCGAAATAGATTTCTGAACCGTAAGGCTTGAATACTTTCTTTGGTGCTGGAGGTGCTGGAGGAGTTACAACTGGTTTTGGCTCTGGTTTTGGTGCTGGAGGAAGAACCACTGGCTTTGGAGCAGGAGCTGGCTCAACTTTCTTCTGACCGAACTTGTAGGTAATGCCTAACTGAGCTGTTACCATCCAGTCATCCTTGTTGCTGTACTTTGAGTTGAAACGGTCATCAAGCGAATTTGCATCAACTTCGATACCGATGTTCCAGTGCTTTGCCACGTTAAAGTCGAAAAGCAGACCGGCGCGGAGGTTATGGCTGAAGAGTTGCTTGCGGGTAGTTCCTTCGCCCCATGCGTTGCTTGTGTCCTCCAATGGAACGTTGTTGCATGCGAGGATGCCCTGCAGTTCATCGTTGTCCCATGAATAGTTGAGACCGAAACCACCGATGAAAATTACGTTGAAGAGATTGTTGCACCGGCTCTTTGCAAAGAGGTGATTGAGATTGATGAGGAGGTCGGCATCAGTAGTGAGGTAGTTGTACTTGTACTCCAAACCATTTCCGAATCCACCTTTTGACTCCCATCCGTTGACATGCAGTCTGGCTCCGACTGCCGGCTTGAACCAACGACCTACACCGACACTTGCTGTCGGATTGAGAAGATCTGTGAACTTCACGTTTGTGAATGTCGTGTTCACGCCACCCTGTACTTGTACAAACCAATGTGGATATGGTTTGTAACCGAGTTTCTGTGCTTCACAACCTTTTTCGCTATGCTGAGCGAATAGGCTTGTGCTACTTGCAACAATGATTGCTGCTGCTAAGATAGTTCTTAAAATGCGCATAATTTTACCTATATATTGATTTATTTATATATTTTAATATTATTTGGGTGTAAAGATAGTAAATAAATCCGAAATACGAAATACGAATTACGAAAATTTTCACTAACTTTGCGGAAAAGTAGCGAAAAAGACCCATATAACGTGGAAAAAGGTCAAAAATCCGACCCATTCGAATGCGTCAATGCTATTATTTTGTTGTCACAATAAAAATTAGGAAATATGTCAAAAATAATTGTTAAGGAAGTCAAGAACCGGAGCGATCTCAGGAAGTTCATCCGCTTCAACTACGAGATGTACAAGGACAACCCTTATTCTGTTCCCGACCTGCTCGAGGATATGTTTGACACATTCTCTGACCGCAATGCAGCCATGGAGTTCTGCAAGGCAAAGTATTTTCTGGCATATAAGAACAACCGGATAGTAGGCCGGGTTGCAGGCATCATCAACAACAAGGCCAACGACGTATGGAATGAGCGTGCCGTGCGTTTCGGATGGATTGACTTCATCGATGATGTAGATGTCAGCAAGGCACTTATTGATGCCGTATCGGAATGGGGTGCCAGCGAAGGTATGTCGACCATCCACGGACCACTCGGGTTCACCGACTTCGATGCCGAGGGGATGCTCGTGGAGGGTTTCGACCAACTAAGCACATTTGCAACCACCTACAACTATCCTTACTATCCTGAGCACATGCAGAAACTCGGATTCGAGAAGGAAAGCGACTGGATTGAGTTCAAGATTTCAGTACCAGACGAAATACCACAACGGCTTGCCACCATGGCTGAGTTCGTCATGCAGCGCTACGGACTGGAAATCAAGAAATATACTTCTTCCAGAAAAATAATGAAAGAGTATGGCCGCCAAGTATTCGAAGTACTCAACGAAGCCTTCAAACCACTTTTCGGCTACTCTGCCCTTTCAGACAAGCAGATTGATCAGTATGTGAAGATGTATCTCCCCGTGCTCGACCTTGATCTCGTGTCGCTCATTACCGAGTCCGATGGCACACTCGTAGGAGTGGGCATATCCATGCCGTCACTCTCCAAGGCACTGCAGAAGGGTCATGGGAAACTCTTTCCTACAGGATGGCTCGAATTGGCAAAGGTCCTCAAGTTCAAGCAACGTCCTGACACACTGGACCTCATGCTCGTAGGCATATTGCCAAAGTACCAGAACAAGGGAGTCAACGCAATCCTCTTCTATGACCTCCTGCCCATCTACATCGCAAAGGAGTACAAGTATGTGGAGACCAACCCTGAACTGGAACTCAATACCAAGGTGCAGCAACAATGGATTTACTTCGACAAGGTGCAGCATAAGCGTCGCCGTTGTTTCAAGAAGGCACTCGAAGACTGACCCCCATCCATTACCACTTGCAACATCCACTCATAGCCATCCACATATTTAAATATATATAATATACACATCCACGAAAGAACATTGGAAACTGAGGAGATAAAGAACACGACAGAAGTGCAGACGGTGCAATACACCGAAGACAACATACGCCACCTTTCCGACATGGAACACATCCGCACCCGTCCTGGTATGTACATCGGACGTCTGGGTGACGGAACTCATGCCGAAGACGGAATCTACGTACTCCTGAAGGAAATCATCGACAACTCTATCGACGAATTCAAGATGAACGCAGGCAAACGCATCGAGGTTGACATTACTGATTCAAAGGTAGTCTCTGTACGCGACTTCGGCCGAGGCATTCCACAAGGGAAACTCATAGAAGCCGTCAGTATGCTCAACACAGGTGGCAAGTACGATTCCAAGGCATTCAAGAAAAGTGTGGGACTCAACGGAGTCGGTACGAAAGCCGTCAATGCCCTCAGTTCGCATTTCGAAGTAAAAAGTTACCGTGATGGAAAGGTGAAGTCGGCAAAGTTCGAGAAAGGACTCCTCCAGAAACAACATACCGAGAAGTCGTCCGAAGAGTCAGGGACATACATCTTTTTCGAACCCGACGACACGCTCTTCCTCAACTATAAGTTCCAGACTGAGTTCGTGGAAACACTGCTCCGCAACTACACATATCTCAATACAGGACTGGAAATCTATTTCAACGGCAGGAGAATCTTGTCCAGAAACGGACTCAAGGACCTCCTCACCGACACCATGACCACAGAATCTCTCTATCCTATCATCCACCTCAAGGGTGAGGACATAGAGATAGCTTTCACACATACAAACCAGCAGTATGGCGAGGAGTACCACTCCTTCGTGAACGGTCAGCACACCATTCAGGGCGGTACCCACCAGAGTGCCTTCAAGGAGCATATCGCCCGTACCATCAAGGAGTTCTACAACAAGAACTTCGACTATTCCGACATCCGTTCCGGGCTCATAGCAGCCGTGGCCATCAATGTAGAGGAACCACAGTTCGAGAGCCAGACAAAAATAAAACTCGGTTCCCTCACCATGGAGCCGGGAGGCGGACTCAGTGTCAACAAGTTCGTGGGCGACTTCATCAAGACCGAAGTCGACAACTACCTCCACCGCAATCCCGACATCGCGGAAGTCATGCTCCAGAAAATCCAGGAGAATGAACGCGACCGCAAGGCCATTGCCGGAGTGACTAAACTGGCACGCGAGCGAGCCAAGAAAGCCAACCTCCACAACAAGAAACTCCGCGATTGCCGCATCCATCCCAACGATGCCAAGGGCGACAGGAAGGAAGAGAGTTGCATCTTCATCACCGAGGGCGACTCAGCCAGCGGAAGTATCACTAAAAGCCGCGATGCCAACACCCAGGCAGTACTTTCGCTCCGAGGCAAACCACTCAATTCCTACGGACTCACAAAGAAGGTGGTCTACGAGAACGAAGAGTTCAACCTCCTCCAGGCAGCCCTCAACATCGAGGACGGAATAGAAGGGCTCCGTTACAACAAGGTCATAGTGGCTACCGATGCCGATGTCGACGGAATGCACATACGCCTGCTCATGATAACCTTCTTCCTGCAGTTCTTCCCGGAACTCATAAGAAAAGGACATGTACATATCCTGCAGACTCCGCTCTTCAGAGTCCGCAACAAGAAGAAACGCATCAAGCGCGAAGTCTTGAAGAAACTCCAGGAAGAACATCACGAAGACAAGGGCGACTTCGTAACCCTCTACTGCTATTCCGATGAGGAACGCCAAAATGCCATACAGATGCTCGCACCCGACCCTGAAATCACGCGATTCAAGGGACTCGGCGAAATATCCCCCGACGAATTCAAGAACTTCATTGGCGATGGCATACGGCTTGAGGAAGTGACACTCCGCAAAACTGACCAGGTCAAGGAACTCCTCGAATACTATATGGGCAAGAACACCATGGAACGCCAGAACTTTATCATCAACAACCTCGTCATCGAAGAAGACAAGGAGGAAGAACTGTATGAATAGGCGGACATACGAAATAAAGACCGCTCTCTTTGCCGGTAGTTTTGACCCCTTCACCAAGGGACATCAGTCAGTCGTAAGACGGGCTCTCACCTTCGTAGATCAGGTCATTGTTGGCATAGGAGTCAATATCGGGAAGAAATCCACCTTCACCCTGCCAGAACGGAGAGCCATGATAGAGAAGGCCTTTGCCAACGAACCCAGAGTCAAGGTCATGGACTATGAAGGACTCACCACCGACTTCGCCCAGCAGGTCGGGGCAACGATACTCCTCCGTGGAGTCAGGACATGCAAGGACTTCGAATACGAGAAAGAGATAGCCGAAGTCAACCGCCGCCTCACAGGCATAGAGACCGCCATCCTCTTCGCAGAGGACCAATTCACAAACATCAGTAGTACCATAGTTAGAGAATTAATACATTATGGAAAAAATGTCAGAGAATTTCTGCCGTAAGACACTCGTCCTTGCTTGCCTCCTCACTTTCGGTATCTGCAAGGCACAGATAAACCTCAACGATGTAAACATACGCAAACTCCTCATAGCACAAAGTGCCATCACATCTATCTACGTCGACACACTCAACGAAACCAAACTCGCCGAAGATGCCATAGTAGGTATGCTTAGAGAACTCGATCCCCATTCTGCCTACACACCGGCGAAGGACGTACAGGCACTCACCGAACCACTTCAGGGCGGATTCGAAGGCATCGGAGTGCAGTACAACATGGTTGAGGACACCCTCGTAGTCATTCAGCCCGTCAGTGGCGGACCATCCGAGAAAGTCGGAATCATGGCAGGCGATAGAATCATCTTCGTCAACGACACCACCATAGCTGGAGTGAAGATGACAAAGGAAGAAATCATGAAACGTCTCCGCGGACCCAAGGATACCAAGGTCAGGCTCGGAATCAAGCGTCAGGGAGTAAAGGGCATCAACGACTTCGTGGTTACACGTGACAAGATACCAGTACATTCTATCGATGCCAAGTACATGATAGACGCTACCACAGGGTATGTCCACATCATCAACTTCGGAGCAACAACTCACGATGAACTCGTAGAAGCCATCAATTATCTTCACGATCAGGGAATGAAGGACATAATCATCGACCTCCAGGGCAACGGAGGCGGATTCCTTGAGGCGGCAGTGTCCATCAGCAACGAATTCCTTACCAGGGACGACCTCATCGTCTATACCAAGGGACGTGTACAGGGCCAGAAGAACTTCCTCGCCAACGGCAACGGAATCATGAGTGGCGGAAAGGTCGTAGTCCTCATCGACACCTACTCAGCATCAGCATCCGAAATCCTTGCAGGTGCCATACAAGACAACGACCGTGGTACCATAGTAGGGCGCCGCTCCTTCGGAAAGGGACTCGTACAGCGGCAGGTTGATCTCCCCGACGGCTCACTCATCCGCCTTACTGTGGCACACTATTACTCACCATCCGGACGATGCATACAGAAACCATATAAGATGGGCGACAAGAAAGACTACGACATGGATATCCTCGACCGCCTCAAGAGCGGGGAACTCACCAATGCCGACAGCATACACTTCCCTGATTCGCTCAAGTTCACCACACTCAAGCGTCATCGCACCGTATATGGCGGAGGAGGAATCATGCCAGACATCTATGTACCGCTCGACACTACCACCTACACTCCACTCCACCGAGAACTCGCAGCAAAGAGTTGCATAGTCAACACTACCATCAAATACATCGACCAGAACAGGAAGAAACTCCAAAAGGCATACAAGACCTTCCCACAGTTCAATTCCCAGTTCGAAGTACCACAGGAGATGATGGACCTTCTGCTTGAGAACGCAAGGAACTCAAAGATAGAATACACCGACAGCATGCTTCAGGCCACTATGCCTGTACTCCGTCTACAACTCAAGGCTCTCGTCGCTCGAGATCTCTGGGACATGAGCGAATACTATCAGATAATCAATACCTCCAACCAAATCTATATGAGAGGCATTGAGGCTGTAAAGGAGGATTAGGGCATAGGCAAGGGGATTATGAATTGCACTTTTCTTTCGGAAGGAGTGGAATTGCCGGCAATTGATGAGGCAAAGGTCATTGGATGGATCAAATCCGTTGCTGCCACTTATGGGAAGCAAATAGGCGACATCACCTACATATTCTGCAACGATGAAGAAATACTCCGCGTGAACCGTCAGTTCCTCAACCACGACTACTACACCGACATTATTACCTTCGACTACACCGACGGCCGCACCATCAGCGGTGACCTCTTCATCAGCCTCGACACAGTACGCACCAATGCTCAGGGCCTTGATCAGAACTACGCCACAGAACTCCACCGCGTAATAATCCACGGCATACTCCATCTCTGCGGCATCAACGATAAAGGTCCGGGTGAACGCGAAATCATGGAGGCAGCCGAAAACAAGGCACTACTGGCAATGAAAGATTAGCCGTACCACAAACCATAAGTGGTAAAGGACAGTGGATATGCGACCGTAGTGGTTGGTCATGATACGGAAGCGTTCCATGAGGGATGCCTTGTGGTTGGCGGTGGTGAGCCCCTCGTTGAGGTAGTCTGCGATTGTTGACTGTATGAAGAAGTTCGTGAGCGACTGAGCCTCGCACTCCTTCATGACACGGATACACCAGTCAAAGTCGGAGGAAAAACGGTAATTGAGATTGTATTGTGGACAGAGTTGCCGGCGTGGGATGAAGGACTGATGACATACAAGCATCCCCTGGCGGAAGGACTTCCATGTAAGGTGTTCGGGCGGTGTGAGCCGACGACGGTGAAGGAAGCGTCCCTTGTTGTCAACTACGTCGGTGTTGCCGTAGATGATTCCAATGCCTGATGTGTCAAGACCGTCAAAGATATTCTCGAGGGTGTATTCATCGTGGAAGGTGTCGCCTGCATTGAGGAAGCAGACGAAGGTGCCTTGTGCGAGTTGCAGTCCTTTATTGAGTGCATCGTAGAGTCCGGCATCGGGTTCGCTCTGGATGATGATGTTTCGGTTCGGGTTGTTCTGTCGGTAGGCTTCGGCAAGGGCAACTGTGGAGTCGGATGATGCCCCATCGACGATGATATGCTGGACGTTCCAGCCGAAAGTCTGGCTCTCCACACTTTTCAGGGTTCTCGGGAGTGTGGTTTCGGCATTGTATGTGGCTGTGATTACTGACAACAATTCACAATTCATAATTCATAATTCATAATTACTATTTACGAATTTACTATTTCTTCGGGCACTACGGCCACTCAGGCGAGCATAGCTCGGAGTCCTATTTATTTACTATTTGTATTATTTACTATTTTATAATTCATAATTCGCAAATGGCCAAATGGTCAAATAAATG
>JAZQPD010000134.1:0-2568 GCA_045628285.1 Bacteroidaceae bacterium | reverse complement strand
CAACAAAGCCCTGCCTCATAAACCAGTTCATCAACTCCTGCGTGCCAATAATTGTAGGTGGCGAATGCACACCCAGTTATCTTGTCGCACATTTGCTGACGCCTGATTTCAAATTCGTTTTGTGTCATAACTATAATCTTCAACTATAATCCTTACTAAAATGCGCAACAGTGCGTTGCTTGGTGGGACGATTGTTAGTGGATCGCTACGCTCGAAATCTTAACTAACTATAATCTTAAAGTAAGTATTCGGTAATCCGTACATTGCCCATCTCACATTTTATGAGTACCTTTGTGGGGGTATTCTCTCTGTTTTGTGAGATGGGTTGATATGCACAGTTGCCTTGCGACCTGGACTCAGACCGCAAGGGATTACCTGTTGTTATAAATTGATGTTATTGGTTATGTTTCTTCCCACTCTTCAGGAAGAAGCTTGTGTAAAGCTTCTCTTGTTGTCGTATCGATATGCTTCAACACGTATGTAAGCCAGCGCTCGGGATTCTTGCCAAGCACCTTGCAGGCTCCGAACAGGGAGTACATGATGCAGGCTCTGTCCACTGACTCGTAGTTGCGACAGTAGAGGTACGCCTTCTTGCCCATCACCATATCGCGGATTGAGCGTTCGGTGTCGGTATTGTCAAGTGGCATGTCGGCTATATCAAGATAGGCAGTGAGTTCGTCATAGTGACGGAGCAGGTAATTCATCGCCTCATAGATCTTGGTCTCTGGTGACAGGTTGATTATTTCCTTGGCGCACCACAGGCGGAGTGTTTTCCAGAGTGGTCCTGCGTTGTCGTTGCGGAACCGGACTTTCTCCTCGGCGGTCATCTTCCTGCCTGCTTCCTGTTCTATCACCTTGATCATCTCATCCACTGCATAGATCTGCTGATGGAGTGTCAGGCCTGGCTTTGCCAGTTTCGGATTTTCCTTCAGGGCACTCTCGAATTTCCTTCGGGCATGGGCATCACACCGGCACAGCACCCTGCCTGCCTTCTTGACCCAGTCATATCCGGCATAGGCATCGCACATCAGAGCCTGACCGGTCCATTCCGAGAGGTTTGCTTCGATTATCTTCCTGCCTCTGCCGTTGCTTACGCCCTTTATGCCTTCCATCGGAGGTGTTGAGAGGAATACAGGTATGCCGGTGTCTATGGAGCGGTACTCTATCATGTACTGTTTTACGGTCTTGTGCTTCTCGTTGTCCAGCACGGGTATCGGACTTCCGTCTGCAGCAAGCAGCATTGCCTTCATCACCCTTTGGTACTGCAGTCTGTAGAGGGGCTCGATGATGTCGCATGTGCCCTCGATGATGTCGTCCATCGTACTGGCTGCCATCTCCAGACCGTCCATCTTGAAGCGTTTTATCTGTCGGTTGGCCGGTAGGTGGAACACGTACTTTTCCGTCAGGATCTGGGAGCGGAGCTCCTCTGAATAAGGGCTCTTCCATGTCACGCCCTGGGAGCGAGGATGCTTGAGGAGTCTGTCATACGGATCGTCCTTCCTGGCTATTGACGGAAAGATGTACTGCTGGATAAAATACTTGGCAGGAGCCGGCATGATTACTTCCTTTACGTCATCGGTGTGGACGATGCGGTATTCTTCCTCATGACCATAGTAGCATTCTGGATAGACGTATATTGCTGGCAGCTCCGGCATGGTGTCGGGTATTGGCTTGCGTCCATGACCTTTCTTCTCGCCCTTGAGGAGTCGGGCGTCCTGCTTACGCTGGCGGTATTCACGTATCTTTCTGTTGCACTCCTTGAATTCCTCCTTCTCCTTATCGGTCAGTTCCAGGGATTCGATGACAGACTGAAGCAGTGGCTCGCGTTCCTCTTCCGTTAAGATGAATCGCTCACTCTTCTGCGTGAAAAGCATCCTCACAAGCGATTCGATGTGCCGACTCTTCTTGCCTGCCTTCTTCCCTGCATTGTCGAGGGCTTCCTTCAGTTCTTCCTTCAGGGTTGTTTCGGCTTCTTTTGCTGCATCCTGATATTGCCTCAGCAGTGTCTGGCCTTCAGGGATGTTTCCTTCCGTCATCTTAATGAATGCCTTTATGAAAGAATCCATCATTGCTGCCATCTTGGCGATGCCGTTGCTCTCTGCCTTCTGTCGTGCCTCTTCTATTTGCCTACATGCGTCAGCTATGACCTTCTGAGTCATGTTTGCGTATGAGGCCTTGAGGTCTGCCTCATGCCTTTCCATCTTTTTCTGAAGCATTTCCTCATGATTCCTCTTTTCCTGCTCCACCTGACGTACCTTCTCGGCATACTCTTCCTCGAGTTTCTTGCGTTCCTCTGCCATCCTGCGTTCTATCTCAGCCCGGATGATATCCTCGCGTGATATGCGCTCGAGGTCAAGGTCATGCTCAGCATGATCCAACCTCTCCGTCACGCTGGAGAGCTGATCGGTCAGGTTCACGTATTTCTCTTCCAACGTGAGGCCTTTTTCTGTTTTTTTATGGGTTGAATCCATGCTGTTTTACTCTTATTTTTACTATGCAAAGTTACTAAAAAATATTGAGAAATCAGCATAAATCCAAAGGTATTTTCGCTTAAATACCAGTTATTTA
>JAZQPD010000133.1:0-10376 GCA_045628285.1 Bacteroidaceae bacterium | reverse complement strand
ACTTGCATTTTGCCGGTGTGGAATCGGCCATGTACGTGTGGGTGAATGGTCAGAAGGTAGGGTACAGCCAGAATTCCATGTCACCTGCAGAATTCAACATCACGCCGTATGTCCATGCCGGAGAGAACAGACTGGCTGTGGAGGTCTATTCGTATTGTGACGGCAGCTATCTTGAAGATCAGGATATGTGGCGTCTTTCCGGCATCTTCCGTTCTGTGGATTTGTGGACAAGACCCGAAGTCCACATCGCTGATTATACAATCACCGCCATCCCAAATGATGATTTCACCAGCGCTGTGGCAAACATGAAGTTCCAATTGACCAATCTGTCAAAGAAATCAGGAAAGAACATTGACCTGAAAGTCTCTGTCAATGGCAAGAACAACAGAGGTGCGGCCGTCTCATACACTGCTACGGCTAACGTCAAGAAGATTGATTCTGGAAATGAAGCTGTGCTTGAACTCGATGTTAGTCTGGACAATCCGGCATTGTGGTCTTCTGAGAAACCAAATCTTTATGATGTCGATGTAGTGTTGAGCAGCAAGGGAATTGAATTGGAGCATTTCAAGAATCATCTTGGTGTCAGAAAGATTGAACATGGCGGAGAGGTAGTGTATTACAATGACAAGGACATCAAGATCAAGGGCGTGAACAGGCATGAATTCCATCCAAGAACCGGCCGCACTATGAATAGGGAACTGATGGAACTTGACCTGAAACTTATCAAACAGGCGAACATCAATCTTATCAGATGCTCACATTACCCTGACGATCCGCTGTTCTACGAACTTTGCGATGTATATGGTCTCTATGTCATGGATGAGGCAAACCAGGAGAGCCACGACTATGGTTTGAGAAACCGCGAACTTGGTGACAACCCGGATTGGACTATGGCGCATGTCGACAAGGCCGAGTCATTGGTTGCGAGAGACAAGAACTGGCCTTGCGTCCTGATATGGTCGCTTGGAAATGAAGGCGGAAGGGGCATCAATTCTATCGCAATGGCGGAAAAAGTGCGTTCGATGGATTCTACCCGACTCGTCTTCAGCGACACAGACCGCGACATTTCTGATTTCTATGACGACGGTTACATTCATCCTGACAAGGTGGCTGCTGAGGCAAGTGAAATCACGGACAAGCCTTTCTTCATGAGAGAATATGCCTATGCCGGCGGCAATTCGCTCGGCAACTACAAGGAATATGCCGAAGTAATCAATGCTGACCCGAGCAACTTCGGTGCCGTTATCTGGGAATGGTGCGACCATGGCATTGAAAAGAAAATAGGCAGCAATGTGCAGAAATATCCTGCCAATCCATTCTCTCTGGAAATCAAGGATGACGAGTATTTTGCATATGGCGGTGATTTCGGCGATGTTCCAAACTCTTCGTCCACATGTATAAACGGCATTGTCCGTGCTGACAGAAAACCATATCCTCAGTATTATGAGGTTCAGAAAGTCAACCAGTTCCTGAACTTCAAGCTGGTTTCGTCAAGCAACATACAGATTATAAATACTTACAAATTCACTGATGCTGAAGAGTTTGATTATTTCTACGAGTTCGTTGATGACGGAAAGGTGGTCTATGCGGCAGAACAACCAATCAACACGAACGGCATTCTTGAAATCCCTACATTCGATGACACCAAGGGTGAAGTTTTCCTGAATGTATATGCACGACTTCGCCGTCCGACAATCTGGGCGGATGCAGGCTTCACCATCGCCAAAGAACAGTTCCGTCTCGTTGAAAACCCTCCAGTGGAACTTGTTGCCGGAGCATTTGTTCCAAAAGTCCAGGAATCGGATGGCTGCTATGTCGTCACTACCGGTCAGGAAACAGTAAACATTGAAAAGTCTACGGGACATGTGACTTCATGGAAGCACGGCTCAACCGAACTTCTCAATGGTCCGCTTCAGCCTTATTTCTGGAAAGTAGCGACGGAGAACCAGAAGCACAACAACTACAACCGCAGACTTGGTCCTTGGAAGAAAGCCGGAGAGACTATGAAGATGATTTCTGCCACTAAAAGAGAACAGGATGGACTTCTTGTGCTCACCTTCGAAAAGGAGATTGAACTTGGTGCAAATTACACCTTGACATACAAGATCAGCTCTGACGGAAAAGTCATGGTACTCGCAGACTACAAGCCGGCCAAGGAAAATTTGCCATTGATACCGAAGTTTGGCATGAAGATGCTGATCAACCACGGCATGGACAACATAACATGGTATGGCCGAGGTGCCCGTGAGAACTATCCAGACAGAAAGTCTTCTGAATTCATCGGGGAGTACAATATGCTCCTCAAAGACTTTGTCGTCAACTATCCTGCTCCTCAGGAGAACGGAAACCGGTGTGATGTCAGATGGGTGACTTTCTCAGATGGGAAACAAAAGATTCGTGTTGAAGGACTCCAGCCGCTTTGCTTCAAGGCATGGCCATGGACTGAGGAGGACATCGAAAGTGCCAAACATCCTTATGAACTGGCAGAACGGGACTTCATCAATGTCAGCCTTGACCTTAATATCCATGGTGTTGGTTGCAATGACGGATGGGGCGCACGTACTTTAGACAAATACACCATAGACGCCAACAAGCCGTACAGCTACGGCTTCATTCTGTCTTGTGGACAAGAAACAGACAATTGATAGGACTATTATGATTCATACGATTTGTCTGAATTTTAAATCAGTATGGTTGAAAGGAAAATATAACGTTTTCCTTTGTTGTAGATGTGGACATATTTTTTGCAAATGTAGTCAAAAAAAAGAAGAAAGAAAAAAATATTTTGTATTTCGGCGTTTTAGTTGTATATTTGCGCATGATTTGGACGTGCAACTTCGTAAATATTGTAAAATCGATGAAGAATATTATTATCACAGCTCTTGCATTGACAGCATTCCTGTCCGTTCAGGCAAAGAAGGTTATAATAACGGTGAGAGATAATGTCAGGTATCAGACGGTGACCGGCTTCGGTGCTGCTGCCTGTGACGGTGCCATGTGTCCGTTCGCAAATGACACTCAGCCCGTGAAACTGCTTTACGGAGCTTCGTCGAAGATTGGACTGAACATAATGCGTATGGAGATTTCGCCTAACTTCAAGGGTGATATCACCTATGCCGACGTAGGGTGGGACACTCCGTATGACTGGAAGGGTAGTCTGCTCTGTGCCCGACTGGTGAAACAGCGTGGAGGCATTGTGTTCGGTACGCCTTGGTCGCCGCCAGGCGAATATAAGACCAACGGGTCTGCCCAGGGCGGCAATGCCGATGATCAGGGCAACAAGAGAGGTGAACTGCGTGAGGATTGTTACGAGAAGTTCTTCCCATGGCTCAACACATTCCTCAACTACATGAAGACCAATGGAGTGAAGGTTGATGCTGTGTCGATTCAGAACGAACCGGACTGGTGGGTGAACTATTCCGGCTGTCTCTACACACCCCAGCAGCAACTGAAATTGGTGAAGAACTATGCTCACATGCTTGATAGAGAGAAATACCCCGGAGTCCGTCTTATCAGTGCCGAACCCCTGGGATTCGACCCCAAATATTCCGACCCACTCATGAAGGACCAGACGGCGCGTGACCAGATTGACATCATAGCCGGGCATCTTTATGGGCATCCACCTTTGGGAAACATGAAACAGGCTGCCGTGCTGGCTGCGAAATATGGCAAGGAAGTGTGGATGACCGAACATTCGGTCACGGATAACCTTCCCAACCGTCTGCCGTCATGGCATGAGCAGTTAATCTTTGCAGAAGAACTGAACGAGTGTATGCAGGCAG
The DNA here is from genome assembly GCA_045628285.1 of Bacteroidaceae bacterium. Taxonomy (GTDB): domain Bacteria; phylum Bacteroidota; class Bacteroidia; order Bacteroidales; family Bacteroidaceae; genus Colivivens. The sequence goes on along the minus strand of JAZQPD010000133.1, from coordinate 6,594 downwards.
GATGTACAGGCTACATATATTGGTACATGCGTGCCCAGTGGGCATTCGTGGGCAATGGTGAGACGAAATACGGAACAGCCAACAAGAAGAACCAGTTGCTTCCCCGTGCCTATGTGATGTCTCACTTCTCAAAACATGTCACCGGATCCACCCGTATGTATGCCCTCGCTGTAGGATATAAGGAACAGACGGAGGCTGCCTTCGAGACTACGGCTTACATAAAGGGCGATTCAATCATCGTGATGGCTATTGACACCACTGGTACTGCATCGGACATAAGGATAAGGTTGCCGTACAACGTGAAGAGTGGGGTGCAGATACTCTCCACCGGCAACGAGGCAGCAAACCTGTGCCAGGAAATTCCTATCACTATTGACGAGCCCGTGAACGATATAACCATCCCGACTCCGGCACGAAGCCTGAGCACTTTCATCTTCATGATTGATAGGGAAGAGGAAACGGGTGTCGGCACGACTATGCAGGAAAACCGGAAGGGTACTCCAATCTATTACGACCTGCAGGGACATAGGATAAGTAGTCCGAAGGGTCTGTGCATAGAGCAGAGGACTGATGGTTCCAACAGAAAGATATTCGTGAGGTAAGGACATCAGATGTATATAAGGGTTCTGAAAGTTTTACACAGGCTTTCAGGACCCTTTGTTTTGTGCCACTATGTTGCAGTGGCGAATGTAATAACATCGTCATAAGTTTGTAACATAATTGAAATAACTTTCCAATACCTTTGCAGCGCAAAACTATTTGATAATGGAGACATTTCTTAATATCCTTTCCCTTCTGGGTTCATTAGGACTCTTCCTCTTTGGTATGAAAACCATGAGCGAGGGTCTTGAGAAATTTGCAGGTGACCGTCTGCGCAGTATCCTTGCTGCCATGACAAAAAACCGTTTTATGGGAGTTCTGACAGGTATCGTCGTAACTGCACTCATCCAGTCCTCTTCGGCAACAACTGTAATGGTTGTATCGTTCGTCAACGCAAGACTGATGAATCTTGTTCAGGCAATTGGCGTGATAATGGGTGCCAACGTGGGTACCACCATAACGGCATGGATTATCTCTGCCATTGGTTTCAAGGTTAATATTGCAGCTCTCGCCTTGCCGTTGCTTGCCTTTGGCATTCCTTTGGTTTTCAGTAGCAAGAGCAAGCACAAGTCGGTAGGTGAGTTCATCTTCGGCTTTGCTTTCCTGTTTATGGGACTGAATTTCTTGCAGACATCTGCCACAGACCTTGATATCGGGTCGGCTGTGGCAATGATGCTTGCAAAAGTGGCGGACGGAGGGTTCTTCACCATCATACTCTTCATCCTTGTTGGCGCATTGGCTACAATGATTGTGCAAGCATCGGCAGCAACCATGGCTATCACGCTGATGCTCTTCGATATGCAGATTCCCGGATTCGGGCTGGAACAGGCTGCAGCCCTGGCAATGGGACAGAATATAGGCACTACCATTACTGCCCTGATGGCATCCTTGACGGCAGGAACTCAGGCTCGGCGTGCTGCTCTTGCACACATGTTCTTCAACGTTTTCGGTGTGGTAGTGGTATTGCTGATGTTCTATCCGTTCTGCAATGCCGTAAGCTGGTTTGTGGAAGATGTGATGCACGTAGGAAACAATGACCTCTTCAAACTGCCGATGTTCCATACTGCATTCAACGTGTTCAACACATTACTGCTAATTGCCTTCGTACGCCAGATTGAGTCTTTTGTCTGCCATCTGCTTCCTCTCAAGGAAGATGCGGAGGAAAAGGGACTCAAGTATATCACGGGCGGTCTGTTCTCTACTGCTGAATTGTCGATGCTTCAGGCACGTAAGGAAATTGTCTTCTTTGCCGAACGTTGTCATAAGTCGTTCAACTATCTCCTGTCAATGCACGGTGTCACCAAGGAGGATGAATTCCAGCAGACTTTCGCCAAGGTAAAGAAATATGAAGGCATAACCAACAATATGGAATACGAGATAGCCCACTATCTGCAGCAGGTAAGCGAAGGTCGTCTTTCTGATGAAGCCAAGTTGCAGGTGCAGCGTATGCTCAGGGAAGTGGATGACCTCGAGAGCATAGGCGATTGCTGTTTCTCGCTTGCTCGCATCCTTAGCCGTAAACGGGAAAACTGCCATGAACATTTCACACCTGAGCAGTTGGAGCAGATACAGCGCATGGAAGGACTTGTGGGTGAGGCATTATCCTTGATGACCGAGACTCTGCGCCAGCCAGAAGGAGAGGGTCATGACATCACCCGCAGCTATGACATAGAGCAGCAGATAAACGCTCTCCGTGCACAGCTCCGTAATGACAATCTGCAGAACATTGCGTCAGGTCTGTACGACTATAAGTTGGGTGCCTTCTATATAGACTTCATCAATGGTCTCGAACAGCTGGGCGACTATGTGCTCAATGTAGTGCAGAGCAAGGCAAGACAGACAAGGGCATGAAGATGAAGGAAGAAAAGCGAGGCATTGTTGAAATAATGGATGAAATGTCGTAATATTTGCTGGAAATATGTAACTTTGCGCTCAAATCGTAGAATCTTATGGCAAAAACAATCCTTATAGTCGATGACGAGCCTGATATTTGCGAGATACTCCGTTTCAATCTTGAACTGGACGGATATGAGGTGCTGACAGCAGAAGGTGTTTGCGATGCGCAGGTGGTGTTGGACTCCAGGCATGTCGATTTGATAGTGCTTGATGTGATGATGACTCCCAAGTCTGGATTTGAGTGGGCTATGGAGTTGAAGGCAAATCCGCATACTGCCGGCATACCAGTTATCTTCTGTACGGCAAAGACTATGGAAGAAGACATTCTGCACGGCTTTGCCCTTGGAAGTGATGACTATATCTGTAAGCCTTTCCGTATCAGTGAAGTGAAGGCGAGGGTAAAGGCTGTGCTGAGAAGGACTCAGCCAGGACAGGACGATACTGATGCCGGTGTCCCTGTCAGGCAGGCAGAAAATGTCATCGTGTACGAAGGAATTGTGATTGATCCCGACAGAAAGGAATGCCGTATAGATGGAAGGAATGTTACATTCACAAAACTGGAATTTGAACTGCTGTCACTCCTTCTGTCAAGACCCGGACAGGCCTTCTCCCGTGAACAGATTCTGCACACGGTGTGGCCGAACGATACCGTTGTACTCGACCGAACCGTGGATGTCAATGTCACCCGCATACGTAAAAAGATAGGACGGTATGGCGAATGCCTGCGTGCCAAGTTCGGCTATGGATATATGTTCTGCAAATGAGGCAAACACGGTTCACTAACAGGATTTTCCTCATTGCCACAATACTGGCGAGCGTGTCGACGCTTTTCTTTGGCATCTACGAATACCGAAGAGAGCACGCTTTCCGTGTGGATATCCTGCACTCACAATTGCAACTCAATAATTACCATTATATTGAGGGACAAGGCGACGGGAGTATCCGTGTGACTGTGACTGATTTGCAAGGCAATGTGCTTGCCGATACGGAAGGAAGGGACATCAGCCACATGGGCAATCATCTCCAGCGTGAGGAGATACAGAAGGCACTTCGTGATGGTAGCGGATATGCCATCAAGCGGGCATCGGAAACCAACGGAGAAAAGTATTTCTATTCGGCTACACTCTTCGGCGACAGGATAGTGCGTTCGTCCGTCCCTTATTCAGCCGAACTGACGTCTTCCCTTGAGAGGGATTATACTTTTTTCTATTATACGGCCTGCATTCTCATACTCATTGCAACTGCCATGTATTTCCGTCATCGCTACCAGCATAGTGAGAAGGAGAAACAGCGTATCAAACGCCAGCTGACGGAAAATGCCGCTCACGAACTCAAGACCCCGGCAGCCACCATCGAGGGGTATCTGGAAACTCTTGTAACGACCCCGTCAATGCCAGAAGAGAAACGGCTTGAATTCTTGGAGAGATGCCATGCACAGAGCTGTCGCATGAGCCGTCTTCTTGCCGATATGAGTACATTGACACGTCTCGATGAGGCACATATCACCCGACCTGATACACAGATAGATGCAGCAGTTATCCTCCGTCAGATTCAGGACGAGACTGCCTCGCAGTTCCACGAGCAGAACATACAATTGCAATTGCGCATCCCTCAGTCGCTGCCAATGCAGGGAGATGCTTCACTCATATATTCGCTTTTCCGCAACATTTTCAGCAATGCCATTGCCTATGCCACTGATGCTACCTATTTTCATGTACAGGCTGGCGTATCTGGCGAATGCTATACATTTACATTTGCAGACAATGGAGCCGGTGTGCCGGAAAAACATCTGTCACACATATTCGAGCGGTTTTACCGTATCGACAAAGGACGTTCACGCCGTCTTGGCGGTACTGGTCTCGGACTTGCCATCGTCAAGAATATTGCTTTGCTGTACGGCGGATCCGTCAATGCTACCGCAACACCCGGAGGAGGCTTGACGATTGAAGTCGACTTGTATATCCGTGGGTAAATAATCTTAAGGTAAATTTCAAATCCTTGGTAGAATTGTGTGAAACTCTGTGTTTTTTTAGTAAAAATAACGGAGTTTTGCGCTTTTAATCATTCTTTTTTGCTAAATTTGCAACGTAATGTGTAATTGTGTACGTAAATGAACGATATCATCCTTTCGAGTTTGTTGAATCTGTTGGCTTTGTTCAGTTCTGCTGACAAGACCGACAAGGAATTGTCGAAGAAAGTATTAGCCACTTATCTCACTCACCATTTCGGTGTGAGGAAATTGGAGTCGTACACAAATCTTTACATGGATTTGCGTGGTTTCTATGATGATGACGATGCCATTGACCGACAGTCGATAGTGGCTGAGGTGTGCAAGAAACTTGTAGGGCGGATTTCCATGGAGGAACAGCATCTGATGCTTCTCCGGCTGATGGAGGTCTGTGCACTTGGCAGAAATACTGATGATGCCGCCACGATGATGATATACGACAATCCGTTGTTTCACACAGTGGCCGACACCTTTGGAATCACCGACGACCTGTACGGTGAGTTCAAGGCATTCGTGACGGGACGCATGGAGTCGGAGGATGTGCGAATCGTGGATATCGACGGTGCCGATGGCTTCGTAAAGACACTATATCTGAAGGAGTCCGACCTGCTGATTTTCTCCTGCCATAGCAAGAAACCATTTCTGATGAACGACGTGCCTCTGTTGCCATATACTTTCCAGGTGTGGCAGAGGAGCGGTGTGCTGAAAAGTGCAAATGCAGCACCGATGTACTATCAGCAGGTGATGGCAAGGTATGATGCCAGTGTCGTGAAGGATGGAAAGCATGCCGACAATATCGTGGTAAGGGGCGAGGACATCAATTTCGTGTACCCTAAGGGCAATAACGGAATCCATAATCTGAGTTTCGAATTGCACAGTGGAGAACTGGTGGCTGTGATGGGTGGCAGTGGAGCAGGCAAGTCCACACTGCTCTCGTTGCTGAACGGAAACCTGAGACCTCAGGAGGGTAGGGTGACCATAAACGGTCACGACATCAGTGAGCCGAAGGTGAAGGAGCTCATTGGTTTTGTACCTCAGGACGACCTGCTGATAGAAGAACTGACAGTGTACCAGAACCTCTGGTTCACAGGCAAACTCTGTTTCGAGGGAATGCCGGAGGATGAACTGGACGGCAAGGTGTGCAAGGTGCTCGACGAACTGGGACTGAGTGCGGCACGTGACCTGAAGGTAGGGTCCCCTATCAATAAGTTCATATCCGGCGGACAGAGAAAACGTCTGAACATAGCCCTCGAACTAATACGCGAGCCAGCCATACTGTTTCTCGACGAACCGACTTCGGGACTGTCGTCGGCAGATGCCGAGATGCTCGTGAACCTGCTGAAAGTACAGGCCTTCAAGGGCAAGGTGGTAGTATCTATCATCCATCAGCCTTCATCGGACGTGTACAAGCTGTTCGACAAACTGTGGATTCTCGACCGGGGCGGTTATCCTGTGTACGACGGCAATCCGATAGAGGCAATCACCTATTTCAAGGAGGCTGCGAACTATGCCGATGCCGACATGAGTACTTGTCCGACCTGTGGAAACGTGAATCCGGAGATTATTTTCAACATCATCGACGAGAAGGCACTGAGCAACACTGGCAAGGTACTCGGCGACAGGAAAGTGAGTCCGGAGGAATGGCACGAGAAATATCTGAGACAGCGTGAGCAGACAGTGCATAAGGATACAGCTGGCACGGACGGCAGATTGCCTGACAGCGGACAAAGGAAACCGAATGCACTGAAACAAGTGTTCATCTACTTGCAGAGAAACCTAAAGATAAAGATGACCAACACCCAATACATCCTCATCACTCTGCTCGAGGCACCGATACTGGCACTCATCTGTGCACTGCTTACCCACTATGCACCTCCAGAGGGATACTGCATAATGGACAACATAAACCTCGTGTCATATTTCTTCATGTCGGTTATCGTTGCCATCCTGCTGGGAATGAGTGGCAGTGCAGAGGAAATCATCAGGGACAGGGCTTTGCTGAAGAGAGAGAAATTCCTGTCGTTGTCGTATTCAAGCTATATCTGGTCGAAGATAATCTTCATGGGATTCGTATCGCTCATACAGACGGT
>JAZQPD010000132.1:0-12643 GCA_045628285.1 Bacteroidaceae bacterium | reverse complement strand
CATCAAATAGAGAGGTCAACATTCCCATTGTTTAGGATATTTCTATCTGAATAATTAGCAAAATGAAAGTAAAATTTCATTGTCTTTCAAAATAGGCACTTTTTAAAGTGGACTCAATAAATTGATTTATTTTGTATTTCTCTCGGTTTTCACTGACTTTCGCTCGCTGCGCTCCTGCAAGTTACTCACGCTCGGAAAAACTCAAATAAATTTGGTTTTTCACTCACTTATTCGTAACTTTGCAAATCAATCTGAAGGATAAATAATGTATTTATATGAGTTTTACAAGTTTTAGCTGGCCAATATTTGAGCAGTCCATCAGGGACTATCATGTTTACGATGACGTAGACCACCCTATTGAGAACCCTTACCAGCAGGGGACGATTGAGGCATGCCTGTATCTTAAGAACTGGATTGACACTGTTCAGTGGCACTTTGAGGATATCATCCGCGACCCTGAAATCAATCCTGCCGAGGCTCTGACTCTCAAGCGCAGAATCGACAAGAGTAATCAGGACAGGACGGATCTGGTGGAGATGATTGACTCTTATTTCCTCGACAAGTATAAGGATGTGGCTGTGAAGGAGGATGCCACCATCAACACGGAAAGTCCGGCATGGGCTGTGGATCGTCTGAGTATTCTTGCCCTGAAGATTTATCACATGAAGGAACAGGTGGACAGGGACGATGCCTCGGAGGAACACAGGGCAAAGTGCCAGGCTAAGCTTGATGTCCTACTCGAACAGCAGAGGGACCTCTCTGCTGCTATCGACCAGTTGATTGACGACATTGAGTCGGGGAAGAAGTATATGAAGGTGTATAGGCAGATGAAGATGTACAACGACCCAAGTACTAATCCGATTCTCTACAAGGCGGGAGCAAAGAACTGATTTGGGAAAAGTGAAGGTTCTCGTCATACGTTTCTCGGCCTTAGGGGATGTAGCGATGACCGTTCCGGTTATCAGTGCATTTGCCTGTCAGCATCCGGATTATGAAATCAAGGTGCTGACCCGCATCCGCTTTGTCCCCCTGTTCTCGTGGATGCCCAAGAATGTGGAAACCATCGGCGTGAACCTCAGCAACTATAAGGGCGTACTGGGACTGAAAAGGTTGTATGACGAGTTGAAGATACAGCATTTCGACTTTGTGGCTGACCTTCATGATGTTCTCAGGAGCAAGATCCTCCGAAGTTTCTTCCGGATGCATGGCTGCAGGGTATCGGTGATTGACAAGGGTAGGAAGGAGAAGAAAGAACTGATTGGGAACGGATGTACTCACGATGCGCTCAAGCCGATGCGGCAGAGGTACTGGGAAACGCTGGATTCAGGATCTGAATATGTGGCGGAGGACGTCAGGCTGTGGAGTGCCGCAATCCCGCGTAAGGCGGAGGTGGACAGGAAGGTTATCTCTGTGGGGATTGCTCCGTTTGCGGCATACGAGACGAAGATGTATCCTCTTGATAGGATGAAGGAGGTGGTTGACGGACTAAGGACTGAGGGCATGAAGGTATTCCTGTTTGGTGGAGGCGCGAAGGAGAAGAAGATATTGCAAGAATGGGAATGTGACGGGGTCATTTCAATGTGTGACAGACTGAATGGTCTGAAGGAGGAACTGGAGTCCATGTGTGGCCTCGATCTGATGATTGCAATGGATTCGGGGAATTTGCATCTTGCGTCGATGATGAGCGTGAAGACTCTGTCGGTATGGGGAGCAACTCATCCGAAGGCCGGATTCGCACCAGAGGAGTCTGTGATTGTAGACAAGGACTGCCCGTGCAGACCTTGTTCGATATACGGCAACAAGCCTTGCCGGTTCGGGGATTTGCGCTGTCTCAAGATGATTGAACCGAAGGAGATAGTGGAAAGATGCTGTAGGGAAGTGGGGAAGGATAACGAAAACGGAGACGGAAATGAATTATAGATTTTTTAGGTTTTTGTGCCTGACACTTGCAGTGTTCTGTATCTCTCGCTCTGTGTCAGCCCAGGAACTGAACTGTACGTTCAAACTGGTGCATTCCCAGATTCAGGGTACGAACACAAGTGTGTTTGAGACACTCGAGACTGCCATACGTGAGTTTGTGAACAACCGCGAATGGACTGACCTACAGTTTGGCAGGGAGGAAAGGATTGACTGCACAATGACTCTTACTCTGTCCAAATATGATCCTAACGGGAATACGTTTTCCGGTGAGTTGCTGGTGCAGTGTACTCGTCCTGTATTCAATTCGATGTACAACAGTATGGTATTCACTATGCGCGACCAGCACGTCAACTTCACATACAAGGAATATGACCCGCTTGAGTTCAACGAGACGAGTATGGACAACAACCTTACGGCTATCCTTGCCTATTACGCCTATCTCTTCATCGGAATGGATCTTGATACGTTCTCCAAGAAGGGCGGAACAGATGTGCTTCACATGGTGGAGACTATCGTGAACAATGCGCAGTCTTTTTCCGACCCGGGCTGGAAGGCATTCGATGACAGCAAGAACCGTCATGCCATCATCAACGACTATATGGACTCGCAGATGGAACCATTCCGCGAGATGATGTATGTGTATCATCGTCAGGGACTCGACGAGATGGCGAACAATGCGGACAGAGGACGTGGGAGTGTGACCGACGCAATCCAACTGCTCAAGACTGCTGCAGGGAACAAGCCTATGAGTTCGCTGCCGCAGATATTCACGGACTATAAGCGTGACGAGATAGTCGGAATCTATCAGGGTCATGGCACAGAGAAGGAAAAAACTTCGGTATGTGAAACCCTGACTGCCCTCAATGCTGCACAGAGTAGCGACTGGAACAAGATAAAGAAATAAGGAGGCAATGATTAGGAACCTGCACATAGAGAACTATGCACTGATTGACCTGCTCGATATTGACCTGCAACCTGGTTTCTCCGTCATAACCGGTGAGACAGGTGCGGGGAAAAGTATCATCCTCGGTGCCATCGGACTGCTCATGGGCCAGAGGGTCAGCGGGACCAGTCAGTATGACGGCAGGAAGACAGTCATAGAGGCATCGTTTGATGTAGGCAACTATAACCTCGGTGGGTTCTTCAACGAGAACGACCTTGACTTCGACGGAAGTGAATGTGTAATACGCAGGGAAATAACCCCGGCAGGGAAGAGCCGTGCCTTCATCAACGGCACACCGGCTTCCCTCACACAACTGAAGGAATTGGGCGACAAGTTGCTGGACGTACACTCACAGCACCAGAATCTTCTGCTCAACAAGGAGAACTTCCAGATTAAAATACTCGATATCCTTGCAGGAAACGAACAGCGGCTGAAGGAGTATGAGGTTTGTTTCCATGAATACAAGGATGCCTGCAAGGCCCTTGCAGAGGCAACAGACCTTGCCGTAAAGGCTAAGGTCGAGGAGGACTACATCCGTTTTCAGGTGGAGCAACTCCTTGATGCCAATCTCGACAATGTCAGTCAGGAAGAACTTGAACAGGAGGCTGAAATGCTCGGCCATGCTGAGGAGATAAAGGGCCATCTGTATGATGCCCTGCAGTTGTTGAGTTCCGACAGGGGTAGGGATACCCTCCAGTGCGTAAGGGAGTGTTCCCAGATTATGCAGCGTGTCAGCAGTGTCTTTCCTGCAGCCGGGGAACTTGCGGGCAGACTGGACAGTTGCCATATAGAACTCAAGGACATCGCATCTGAAATAGAGGGCAAGGCCGACGATGTGGAATGTAATCCCAAGCGTCTTGAGATAGTCAACGACAGACTGAATACCATCTATTCCCTCCAGCAGAAACATCATGTAAGCACGGTAGAGGAACTGCTTGCACTCCAGCATGAGATGGAGGAAAAACTGTATGCAATAGACAACAGCGACGAGAGGATAGAGGCTTTGCGTCATGAGATGGAGAAGGGCAGGGAGAGAGTGAATGAGAGTTCCACGACACTGAGCCAATGCCGTCAGAAGGCCGCCAAGGAAATGGAGAAGCAGATGGTGGAGCGCCTTTTGTCGCTTGGAATGCCGAACGTGCGCTTCAGGGTGGAGTTTGAGAGGAAGGATGAACCGGATGCATTGGGTTGCGACAAAGTGACGTTCATGTTCTCTGCAAACAAGAATATGCCACTGCAAAATATGTCGCAGGTTGCCTCCGGTGGTGAGATTGCCCGTGTGATGCTTTCGCTGAAGGCAATGATTGCCGGTGCCGTGAAGATGCCTACAATCATATTCGATGAGATTGATACGGGTGTCTCAGGCAGTATGGCTGAGAAGATGGCAAGGATAATGCGTGAGATGGGCGACAGCAATCGTCAGGTCATCACTATCACTCATCTTCCACAGATTGCAGCCAGTGGCCAGTTTCACTATAAGGTGTACAAGGAGGACTCGAAGGAAAAGACGACCACGCATATTGTTGCACTGAATGACCTCCAGAGGATAGAAGAGGTTGCACACATGCTGAGCGGTGAGGTAATCAGTCAGGCTGCTCTCGATAATGCAAGGGAACTATTGACCTCACTTCGCTCGGAGTGAAAAGTGAATAGTGAAAAATAGTGAAAGTAAATAGTAAATAAATCGTAAATAATAAATAATAATGGTTAAAGGTTTAAGGTTGAAGGTTCTGTTTGTACTTTTCTCTTGTCTCTTTTCTCTCTTCACTCCGACGGAGTCGGTAGCTCAGATGGAGGAGGCAAGAGCTCCGAAATGGGTTGGAAAGGTGCAGAAGAACAGTATCGTGTCGGTCATTACATACGACAAGGAGAAGAATATGATGCAGTCGGGTACTGGTTTCTATGTTGATGAGACTGGAGTTGCCATTTCTGACTATAAGTTGTTTAAGGGTGCATACAGTGCTACAGTAGTCGACATGTCGGGCAAGAAACACGATGTGACCAAAATTCTCGGTGCAGACGGCATGTATTCGTTAGTGAGGTTTCAGGTGGATGTCAGGAAGAGTACTCCTGTGAAGACTGCAAACAGTGCCGTTATCGGTACTGAAGCCTATGCCGTCAGTTTTGCAGAAAGAGCATCCGCAACCTGTCCGCAGACTGCCGTATCGGAGATTTCTCCACTCGACAGCGGATGTGTGTACTACACCCTGCGCGACAGTATTGCAGAGAAGTACGTCGGTTCGCCCCTCTTCAATGCAGAAGGAGAGGTGATAGGTGTACTCCAGCCGTCTATTGCCTCAAACGGCTATGCCATCGGTATAAAATACATCGAGAACCTGACTATCCAGGCAATAACTACAAGGTCAAATTCGCTGGTTCTGAATAATATCAATATGCCGAAAGGCCTTCCTGATACAATGGAGGAGTCACTGGTGTATCTTTATTTCAAGTCGAGAACTGCCAGCAACGAAGAGTATATGGCAATGCTCGACGAGTTTATCAGTACTTATCCTCAGAATGCGGAGGGCTACTTCAAGCGTGCCACTCCGCTCACCGACCTTCATCGGTTTGACGATGCCGACAAGGATCTGCAGACTTACCTCAGTCTGTCTGAGGACAAGGCAAAGGCTCATGCAGGTATAGCCGACATTATGTTCACCAAACTGCGTTTCATGCCAGAACCGGCATATGAGAAATGGACTTACGAATCAGTGCTCGACCACATCAACAAGGCTCTGGAAATATCTCCCGAGAAACTTGACTACAAATTGCAGAAGGGTCAGGTGCTGATGAACATGAAGGACTATAAGTCGGCTGTAGAACTCTATGATGCCATCAATGCCAATGCGGACAAGTCGCCTGCCACGTTCTATGCAGCCAGTCTTGCCCACGAAGGTCTGGGGGATTCCGTCAGCGTACAGATAGAACTGCTCGACAGCGCCCTCGTGATGTATGGCGACACCCTGCCTTCCTCTGCATCGACCCTCGTGATGCGCCGTGCAAGGCTCTGCGAGTCTATCGGCAAATATCGCGAGGCAGTGCGTGACTACAATACATACAGCAGTATGATTGGCAACCAGGTGAACGACAAGTTCTATTACGACCGCTCGCAACTGGAACTCAAGGGCAGAATGTTTCAGCAGTGTCTTGATGACCTCACGAAGGCAATTGCCATGAATCCGAAGGAAGCCCTCTACCATGTGGAGAAGAGTGCTGTGCATCTGCGTGTAAACCAACTGGACGAGTGCATAGAGGAGGCAAACAAGTGTATTGCCATTGATGATAAGCTTTTTGATGCATACAGGATACTTGGATATGCACAGATACAGAAAGGTGACAAGGTTAACGGACAAAAGAATCTTGAGAAGGCAGTGAGTCTCGGTGACACTTCCGCTCAGGAATTAATAGATACATATTTGAAATGAAACTCATAGCAAAGACATTTGCCGGACTGGAAGAGGTGTTGGCAAAGGAACTCTCAGAACTGGGAGCAGAGGGGATAGAACCAGGCAGACGAATGGTGACATTCCGTGGTGACAAGGAGATGATGTACAGGGCGAACTTCTGCCTCCGTACGGCAGTGAAAATTCTGAAACCTATCAGTCAGTTCAAGGCAAGCGATGCCGACGATATATATGAGCAGGCAAAGAAGATTCCATGGGAGAAATACATGGACAACGACTGGACTTTCCTCATCGATGCCGTGGTGTTCTCGGAGAATTTCCGTCATTCGAAATTTGCTGCCTATAGGGTTAAGGATGCCATTGCCGACTATTTCCGTGAGACTACAGGAAAGCGTCCGAATGTAGGAATGTCGAACCCGGACCTCCGCATCAATATCCACATTGCCGACAATGATGTGACCATCTCTCTCGACAGTTCTGGTGAGAGTCTGCACCATCGTGGCTACAGGGTAGGCTCCGTCACTGCACCTCTCAACGAGGTTCTTGCAGCAGGTATGATAAAACTCACAGGATGGGACGGCGAGTGTGATTTCATCGACCCTATGTGCGGTTCGGGAACCATCCTCATAGAGGCAGCACTGATTGCCAAGAACATCTATCCGGGAGTGTTCCGCAAGGAATATGCCTTCGAGAGATGGAAGGACTTCGACAGCGATCTGTTTGACGAAATCTATAATGATGACTCAAGGGAAAGGGATTTTGAACATAAGATTTACGGTTACGACATAAATCGTCAGGCTATCTCCATTTCTCAGGACAATGTGAAGTCTGCCGGTGTGAGTGACATTGTGGCAGTTGCCCAGAATGATTTCCGCAATTTCCAGCAGCCTCAGGAGAAGTCCATTATCATTACCAACCCACCTTATGGTGAGCGTATCACGACCGATGACATCCTGGGACTTTATGAGGACATAGGCACTACCCTCAAGCACAGTTTCGTGGGAGGTGATGCATGGATTCTCAGTTACCACGAGGAGTGTTTCGCACGTCTCGGTTTCCGTCCGTCGACGAAGTTCGCCCTCTACAACGGACCGCTGCCTTGTGAATTCCGCAAGTATCAGGTGTTCGAGGGTCGTCTTCGTGAACGCCGCCAGGAGGGAATGGACATCAAGACTAGCGAGGAACGTGAGCGCAACAAGAGTTTCAAGGGCAACAAGGCTCTCAAGAGTCGTGAGAACAAGGAAGCAACTCAGGAACTCTCACGCCACAATTTCAAATGGGGTGACCGCCGCAAGAAAGAAAACTTGGACTAATGACCTCGCTTCGCTCGGAGTGAATAGTGAATAGCGAAAGTAAATAGCTAAATAGTAAATAAATAGTAAATAGTTAAATAGTAAATGAATAAGGGTTTAAGGCTGAAGGTTCTATTTGTGCTTTTATCTTCCCTTTTTACTCTGACAGAGTTGGTGGCTCAGACAGATATTGCCTCGAATGGCAACATCGCCCGTGTCAGGGAACATAACCTATATGTGGAGAAAGACGGGAAGGAAACTGTAGTCAGCACCGACGGATGCGTGGACTTAGTGTATGGCGAGAGTGTTCACCGCGACGAGTTCGGCATCGAGAAAGGTACGTTCTGGAGCCCTAAGGGCAATCTGCTTGCCTTCTATCGTATGGATCAGAGTATGGTATCGACATATCCTCAGGTCAATGTATTACCTCAGGAGACCGTTTCTTCACGTTGTGCCGTACTTGTTCCCGACAAATACCCAATGGCAGGGGAGGCAAGCCACAAGGTGACAGTCGGAATCTATGATGTGAACACTTCCAAGACCATCTATCTCCAGGCAGGAGACCCTACCGACCGTTACTTCACGAATATTGCGTGGAGTCCGGATGAGACGGAGGTGTACATGATTGAACTCAACCGCGACCAGAACCATGCCCAGCTCGTATGCTACGATGCTGTTACCGGTGTTCGCAAGAAAGTCCTCTTTGAGGAAAGAGATGAGAAGTACGTCGAACCTATGCATCCTATTCAGTTTCTTCCCTGGGACGACAGCAAGTTCATCTATCTCACCCGCAAGGACGGATACCTCCATATCTACCTCTATGATGTGACTGGCAAGCAACTCAGTCAACTTACGGAGGGACGGTTCGAGGTGATGGATGTGGTTGGTTTCTATCCAAAGAAGAAGCAGATTCTCTATACGAGCAATGAGGAGAATACGATAGGATGCAATGTTTATTCCGTTGACCTCAAGGGTAAGCACAAACTTTTAGGCAATAAGGACGGATGGCACAAACCTAAATTGAGCAAGGACGGACTGACAATAACCGACGAGTGGTCATCCCCAACTATTTATCGTCAGGTCGACAGTATTGACATTGCCACAGGCAAGACATATACCTTGGAGTCCCAGCCGATTCCAGACAGTTCCGATTTCCCTCAAATAAAAGTCGGTACCATCAAGGCTGCCGACGGAGTGACAGACCTCTATTATCGTCTGGTACTCCCTGTAGGATTCAATCCAGCGAAGAAATATCCTACCGTAGTCTATGTGTATGGAGGTCCTCATGCCCACATGATAAGCAACTCCTGCCATTACGGAATGAGGAACCTCGACCTCGAGATGGCACGCAAGGGGTATGTCATGTTCTGTCTTGACAACAGAGGCAGCGAGCACCGTGGATTGGAATTTGAACAAGTCACTTTCCGCCAACTTGGAGTAGAGGAGATGAAGGACCAGATAAAAGGCGTAGAGTTCCTCAAGTCGCTTCCTTATGTCGATGCCGAGCGAATGGGTGTTCACGGATGGAGTTTTGGGGGATTCATGACTACAAGTCTTATGACCACTTATCCCGATGTCTTCAGGGTGGGAGTGGCAGGCGGACCTGTAATCGACTGGAAATACTATGAAGTGATGTACGGAGAACGCTATATGGATACCCCCCAGACTAATCCTGAAGGTTATGCCAAGACCTCTCTGCTCGGCAAGGCACAGAACCTTCAAGGCCGTCTGCTTCTCATCTATGGTGGCAACGACCCTACCTGTGTGCCTCAGCATACCCTCTCATTTATCCGTAAGTGCATAGATGTAGGCAAGCATCCCGACCTCTTCATCTACCCGGGTGACGGTCACAACATGCGCACCCCTACAGACGTACACCACCTTCAGGAACACATCGTGCGCTATTTTGAAGACTTCCTGAAGTAGTTGAGAGATTATGAATTATGTCATTGCCATAATATCTGCCATTCTCATTGCCCGACTGTCGCACATGGCAACAGAGATGCGCAACTCCAGTCTGAGTGCGTACATCTTTGTCATACTATATATCCTTGCCCGTCTGGCCTTTCCTGCCAGTTCTGCAACGCATTGCGGCGAGATAATTCATGTGTGTCAGCTGCTTTTCATACTCTCATTTTCCGCACTCTTCTCAAATGGCGATTCGTATAGCACAGCTACCATATCAGAATCAGTCAATTCATTCATTACATTCATGATGCTCGGTATTGCCACGATGTTCCAGCCTGTACTCTTCTGGTTCATTCCTGTATACCTGTGTGCCCAGGCAATGCTTCGTACTCTCACTCCAAAATCTATCCTGGCAGCAGGATTTGGCATACTCGTGCCCTGGCTGTGGAAATGGGTTCTGGCGCCGCTGAACCTCCCCCTTATAAAGGAAGTTTCCAGCATTCTGGCCCAGAAGCCGGCAGAAGGGCAAACTGCAGTTCCCAGTTTTCCGCTTTGGGCATTGGCAATACTCTTTGTCATATATATAATAGGTGTGTGGCATTTCAATCATAGAATGTACTTCGATAAGTCCCGTACCCGTGTGATATATCAGGTCATCATATTCTTCGGATTATGTACATTCCTTATCCTCTTCATCTCATCCCTTATCCCTCAGCCATCAACACTCCCTCCTACAAGTTCAGGGCAAGTTCTCCCTCAACCAATCCTATACTTCATTGCCCTCATACCAACAACTTTACTAATAGGCCGTATGGCTGACAGGATGATATGAGCGATTTCTTCATTACATACGGATACTGGGGAATGGGGATAGCAGCATTCATTGCTGGTACGTTCTTTCCATTCAGCAGCGAGGCGGTGATGGCGACATTGCTTGCCACCACAGGAATGAGTCCTGTCCTCACCGTCGTAAGTGCCACCATAGGCAATGTGGCGGGTTCAATGGTGAACTACTACATAGGGCGCATTGGTACCAAGGAAATGGTGGCCCGCTGGTTCAAGATACGTCAGGACCGCATGGACAAGGCTCAGACCTATGTCATGAAGTACGGAGCATGGATGGGAGCCCTTACATTCATCCCCATCCTCGGCACAGCCATAGCCCTCGCTCTTGGGCTCCTCCGTGCCAACCCCTGGATTACCTTCCTCTCCATCCTCCTCGGCAAGACCCTCCGCTATATATTCATTGCATACACGGTAGTGGCTTTGGTGTGAATCTGTCGGCATTTGGATGAAAGTTTGTATATTTGAGCATTGGATATTTGAATAAAAATAGTTGGGAATATGAAAAAGACAATTTTTGCTGTCATGGCATTGATAGCCATAGTTTTGTCGGCACCGTTGTGTGTGACAGCACAGGAAGCGGTTACTTATAATGTAGTTTCCTTTAATGTCCGTTACAGCAATGGCGATGACGGAAGAAATGGTTGGAAATACAGGCGTGAGGCTACTCTGAACATGTTGCGTACGGAGAAGCCAGACCTTGTGGGGATGCAGGAGGTGCTGCAGAACCAACGGGAGTTCATAAACAACGCTATGCGTGAATATGAGCAAATTGGAGTGGGACGTGATGACGGCTATCAGGCTGGGGAATGTATGGCTGTATATGTGTTAAGGAAACGTTTCAAGATTCTTGACAGTGGAACTTACTGGTTGAGCGAGACACCCGAGAAGGTCTCGCAGGGATGGGATGGTGCCTGCCGGCGTACGCTGACGTGGGCAAAGCTGCGTGACAGGAAGACTCGCAAGACGGTGTATTTCTTCAACACTCATCTTGACCATGTGGGACGTGTGGCTCGCCGCGAGTCGGTGCTGCTTATCTGCCATTTCATCAAGACGATGGTTCCTGAGGGTACACCTGTCATTCTCACGGGTGACTTCAACAGTGACACTTCTGATGCCATCTTCCGCCCGCTGGAGAAGAGTGGAATGGTGGATGCACGTGATGCTGCACCTGTGACGAGCCACAAGAACAGCTTCAACAATTGGGGCACGGGTGGCAGCATAATTGACCATATCTTCGTACGAGATGCCACTCCGCTGACATTCCGCACTCTCGACGGTGATTATGGTGCTCCATTCATCAGTGATCACTATCCTGTTGCGCTGACGTTCAGGATTGAAAGGTAAACTTGGTAGAAAAACACGAACAAAACAATTAATAATAATTTAATTATGAAGAGGAATTATTTCTTTTTTACAGTTGTGATTTTTTGGACAGTCTTCGGTGGGACAGCCTACGGACAGGAACGTACACTTGTGTGGAGCGAGGAATTCGATGATGATGGTGAGGTGGACAGGAGTAAATGGGGTTTCGAACATGGGTTTGTAAGGAATAAGGAATACCAGTGGTACCAGGAAGATAACGCTTGCAAGAAGGACGGAGTACTGGTGATTGAGGCTCGTTACGACAGTACGGCTCAGCATACCATCACTTCGTCGAGTATCAATACGAGGGGGAAGTACGAGTTCCTTTATGGTCAAATGGAAGTGAGGGCGAAAATCCCTACTGTCATGGGTTCATGGCCTGCTATCTGGACTTTAGGCAGCAGAATGGAGTGGCCTTCGTGTGGTGAGATTGATGTGATGGAATACTATCAGATACAGGGTGTTCCGCATATCCTTGCCAACGCTGCATGGGGTAACGACAGGAAATGGGGTGCAGTGTGGAACTCAAAGAAGATTCCGTTCTCGCATTTCCTTGAGAAGGACGCTGACTGGGCAGACAAGTTCCATGTATGGTTGATGGACTGGACGGAAGATTATCTGCGTATTTACCTTGACGGCGAACTGCTGAACGACATTGACCTGAAGACAACAATAAACGGCAGAATAGGAAGGAATACGAATCCGTTCCATTCTCCTCAATATATTCTTCTCAACCTTGCAATCGGTGGAACAAACGGAGGGGAACCTCTGCTTGAGAAGTTCCCCTTGAGATATGAGATTGACTATGTGAGAATTTATGCTACTAATTAGGGATTGTCGTAAATTAGATAAAATAAATATAATGATTTGATTGCCAGTGTCATAAAGTTTTTGTATCTTTGCACAAGAAACAAAAAAATCCCCCAAACTGCTTTGAACGGTCTGTTTTGGGGGAAACGAAAAATAAT
>JAZQPD010000131.1:0-12336 GCA_045628285.1 Bacteroidaceae bacterium | reverse complement strand
GAGATATTCATAGGATGTGCAGGAGGCGTGAACACGGAAATCACATTCACATACAAGCCAGTAGCAACTCCAAGAGGATACATTGCACTGAAAGTCAGTGTGGACAAGCTTACAGGCGGACACTCCGGTGATGATATCAACAAGAACAGAGCCAATGCCAACAAGGTTATGGCACGATTCCTCTATCAGGCAGAGGAGAAATACAAGTTGCGCCTGGCTGAATTTGACGGAGGTAATTTCCACAATGCCATACCAAGAAATGCCGTAGCTGTCATCATGGTGCCGGAGGAGGACAAGCACAAGATAAGAAGGGACTTCAACATCTTTGCCGCTGAATTAGAGGCAGAATATCACGTAACGGATCCGAACATGACCTTCAAGATGCAGAGTACGGACAAGCCAAAGACCGTAGTCGACAAAGAAACTTCCACCAAACTGATATATGCACTGCAGGCAGTTCACAATGGTGTGCTGGAGAATAGCCAGGACATAAAAGGACTTGTTGAAACATCCTCCAACCTTGCAAGTGTGAAGATGAAGGGCGAAAACAAGATATTAATCGTGACCAGTCAGCGCAGTTCCATTCTCAGCCAGAAAAATGCGATGAGGGACACCATCATATCAACCTTCTCACTTGCAGGAGCAAAGTGCAAGGCTTCAGACGGTTATCCGGGATGGAAGCCAAACCCGGAGTCAACCATCCTGAAGATTGCTGTGGATGCCTACAAGAAACTCTTCAAGAAGGAACCTGCCGTAAAGGCTATCCACGCAGGACTGGAGTGCGGTCTGTTCTCAGAAAAATATCCAGGCATGGACATGATAAGTTTCGGTCCTACCCTTCGCGGTGTACACTCGCCAGACGAATGCCTGCATATTCCAACGGTTCAGATGGTATGGGATCACCTCGTAGAAATCCTCAAGAATGTACCTGAAGACTGACAAGGAATACAAGATTCTTTTGCTTGCCACGATGCTGACGACCTCGAATGTGATGGCACAAGTCCAACACGTCGGGATTGAGGCAACAGGCAAGAAGCAGTACAACCTAAACAAGCGCGGACTCAGTACAGGTGAATACAGCGGTATTACAAAAACTGGCGATGACACATACTTCCTCGTGAGTGACAAAGGAAAAATTGCCAAGATAAGGATGTCTTATGACGGCAAAATGGACATGGAACTCGTCTGGGAAAAGGAATGTGACAAAGGGCGCGACATGGAAGGTATTGCCTACAATGCCAGAACCAACACGTTGTTCATATCCGGAGAAGGTGACCAGCGAATCATGGAGTACACCCTTGAAGGAGAACAGACGGGAAGAGAACTGGAAGTACCCGATATGTTCTGCCCGACAAACATCACGGGCAACGGAGGATTCGAATCGCTTACCTACAACGAGCATACAGGAATGTTCTGGACCACGACAGAAATGCCGCTGAAGACGGACAAAGACAATCAGTTGCAGATTCTGCGCCTGCAGAGTTTCGGCAATGACCTCAAGCCACAAAGCCAGTTTTTCTACGAGTTGGATAATGACGAAGGATATGGGAAGATGCGAGCCTATGTACATGGAGTGGCTGACATGCTGGCACTCGACGACGGTAGGCTGATAGTGATGGAACGGACAGTGGCAATAAAAAGACAATATGTTGGAAGTTACTGCGACGTGAAACTGTACATGGTAAATCCTATAGGGGAAGCCGCTGGCACAAGAATTGAGAAGAAACTCCTTTATAAATTCAGAAGCAGGCTCGGCATACAGCAGATATCCGGAGGAAAGAGATTCGCCAATTACGAAGGAATGTGTCCCGGTCCTGTACTGGACGACGGCAGCACAACCATACTGCTCATCAGTGACTCGCAGAGCGGTGCCGGAAACAGTCTGTACAGAATGAAGGACTATATGAAAATATTGAAAATAAAATATTAGTTGGGTGTTATATTCATTCTCCCGCAAAAATGAAATCCTATGCTTATAAATTATAGCAATGTAGAGGTATGTCAAGGTAAACAACAGATACTCAATGATGTGAATTTCTGCATCAATGAGGGTGAGTTTGTATACATCACAGGAAAGGTAGGGACAGGGAAGAGTTCACTGCTCAAGACTATCTATGGAGAAGTGCCTCTTGACAAGGGAAGTGCTATGGTGATGGACATGAACCTGATAAAATGCAAGAAAAAGAAACTGCCGGAACTGAGGCGGAAAATGGGAATCATCTTCCAGGACTTCCAGTTGCTTACAGACCGAACAGTATACAGCAACCTCGATTTCGTTCTCAAGGCTACAGGATGGAAGATAAAGTCGGAAAGAGAGGCACGCATTGCCCAGGTGCTCAACAGAGTAGGAATGAAGGACAAAGGCGACAAACTGCCATCTGAACTTTCCGGAGGAGAGCAACAGCGTATAGCCATTGCCAGATCAATCCTAAACCATCCTGCCCTCGTGCTCGCAGACGAACCTACGGGGAACCTCGATTCGGAAACCAGTTCGCAGATTACCGAACTCCTGCACAAACTGGTGGACGAGAAAGGCTCTACCGTAATCATGATTACTCACAACATGCAACTGATAGAGAAATATCCCGGACGAATATTCGAATGTGTGGAAGGAAAGCTTCAAGAAGTCAAAAAATAAGTAATTCACAGACAAACATGAAAGTATTAAAATTTGGAGGTACATCCGTTGGTTCACCAGAAAGGATGAAGGAAGTGGTGAAACTCATCAACAACGGAGAAAAAAAGATTGTTGTATTGTCGGCAATGTCGGGTACTACCAATACCCTTTACGAGATAACCGGCTACCTGTCGAAGAAGAATATCGCAGGTGCACATGAGACCATCAATGCACTTGAGAAGAAATATTGCAAGCATGCCGACGCACTGCTCTCCACAAAAGAATACAAAGACATCCTTCACGATTTCATCAGGAAGGAATTCAACTATATCAGGTCATTCACGAAGGGTGTCTTCACATCCTTTGAGGAGAAGATAATAGTTGGTCAGGGGGAAATACTCAGTACAAACATGGTAATCAACTACATGCTTGAGCAAGGCATAAACGCCACCCTACTCCCTGCACTCGATTTCATGCGCACGGACAGGAATGGGGAACCTGACCCTATCTATATCAAGGAAAAACTGGCCACCCTGCTTGATGCAGACCCAGACAGAGACATCTATATCACTCAGGGCTTTATATGCAGAAACGTATATGGAGAAATCGACAACCTGCAGAGAGGAGGCTCAGACTATTCGGCATCGCTGATTGGAGCAGCATGCGAAGCTGAAGAGATTCAGATATGGACAGACATTGACGGTATGCACAACAATGACCCAAGAATCGTGGACAAGACAGAGCCCGTTCATCATCTGAGTTTCGAGGAGGCATCGGAGTTGGCTTACTTCGGAGCAAAGATACTTCATCCTACCTGCGTTCAGCCTGCAAAATATGCAAATGTGCCTGTAAAGATTCTCAACACCATGGATCCTGAAGCACTCGGAACAACTATAAGCAACGAGACAGAAAGCAAGCTGTTCAAAGCAGTAGCTGCAAAGGACAACATCACAATCATCAATATCGTCTCAAGCCGTATGTTGCTCGCATATGGTTTCCTGAGAAAAGTATTTGAGATATTCGAATCCTACAAGACCAGCATAGACATGGTAACCACAAGTGAGGTCGGAGTATCGGTATCAATCGACAACGATGCCAACCTTGATGCAATACTCAACGAATTGAAGAAATTCGGAACGGTAAGAGTAGACAAGAACATGTGTATCATATGCGTAGTGGGCGACCTCGACTGGGAAAACAAAGGATGTGAGTCGTTGGCAACAGAAGCAATAAAGGACATCCCGGTGAGAATGATTTCATACGGAGGAAGCAACCATAACATTTCGTTCCTCATCAGAGAAGAAGACAAGAAAAGAGCCCTCAAGGCTTTGAATGACAAACTGTTCAATATTGAAGGATAAAGATTGTGAACATAAAGACTCCCTTTTATTACTACGATACAAAAGTGCTGGGCGAAACGCTCAGCACTATAAATGCTGAGGCTGGAAAGTACAAGGACTATTTCGTTCACTATGCTGTGAAGGCAAATACCAACCCTGCCGTACTGAGAATTATCAGAGATGCCGGACTTGGAGTGGACTGTGTGAGCGGAGGTGAAATACAGGCAGCACTCAACGCAGGATTTGATCCTAAGAAGATTGTCTTTGCAGGAGTCGGCAAGACTGACTGGGAAATCAATCTCGGACTTGATGCAGGCATATTCTGCTTCAACGTGGAAAGCCTTCCCGAACTGGAGGTGATAAACGAATTGGCAGAAAAAAAATACAAGGTTGCGGAAATCTGTCTCAGAGTAAATCCAAATGTCGATGCCCATACCCATGCAAACATCACGACTGGAATGTCGGAAAACAAATTCGGAATTTCCTATAAAGACTTACGAGGCATCATCGAAACAGCTAAGGAGAGGAAATACATCAGATTCAAGGGAATCCATTTCCATATCGGCAGCCAGATTCTTGACATGGTGGATTTCAGACATCTCTGCAGCCGCATAAACGAACTGACAGAGGAACTGGAAGAATATGGAATAGACCTCGACATCATCAATGTGGGCGGAGGGCTTGGAATAGACTATGTGAATCCAGAGGAACACATGATTCCTGACTTCAAGGACTATTTCATGACATACAATACCTACTTGCGCCAGAAAAAAGGTCAGGAAGTTCATTTCGAACTTGGCAGATCCGTTGTGGCTCAATGCGGAAGACTTATCACAAAGGTGACCTACGTGAAGGAAAGCGGCACAAAACGATTCGTTGTAGTGGATGCAGGCATGACAGACCTCATACGTCCTGCACTCTACGATGCCCACCACAAAATTGTAAACCTCACAAACAATAATACACCTTATTATATATATGATGTAGTAGGACCGATATGTGAATCGAGCGACGTATTCGATACCGGCATCTGCCTACCCGAGACAAAGCGAGGCGACTACCTTGCAATACTGAGTGCAGGAGCCTACGGAGAAATTATGGCATCGCAATACAACTGCCGCGAACTGCCCAAAGGATACACATCGGAAGACATGCCCGATTTGGCACAAACTTTGTTGCAGTTATAGGTGTAACTACAGGGGTATTCCATTAATCCCCCACAAACCAGACAATCATGAGCAATAAAAAGAAACATTTGCACGATATGCAGGACGAGAAAGAAAAAGAGGAAGAGCAACTGAATATAGCAGAAGATGCTCAGGGAGAAGGAACAGACGAACAGCATGATGCAGAAGAGAGGAATCCGCTGGAAGCTGCAGAAGAGAAAATCAAGGAACTTGAAGACAAGTATCTGCGACTGATGGCTGAATTTGACAATTTCCGCAGGCGTGTAACTAAGGAAAAGGCCGAACTAATCCTTAATGGTGGCGAGAAGGTGCTGACAGAACTGCTTCCTATCATCGATGACGTGGAACGTGCTCAGGCAAACATTGGGAAAGCCCAGGATGTTGATGCCGTAAAGGAAGGTGTTGACCTCATCATGGAGAAATTCATTGCTTATCTCAAGAAAGAAGGTGTGACTGCCATAGAAGCAGTCGGCAAGGATTTTGATACAGAATATCACGAAGCCATTGCAATGGTTCCCGGACAGCCGGAAGCCATGAAAGGCAAGGTCATTGACTGCGTGCAGACTGGATATATGTTGAACGAGAAAGTGATTCGTCACTCTAAAGTTGCAGTTGCAGATTAATGGCACAGCGAGACTACTACGAAGTACTGGGCGTAGAGAAGAACGCCACAGCCGACGAGATAAAGAGCGCCTACAAGAAGATGGCCATCAAGTATCACCCGGACAGGAATCCTGGTGATAAGGAAGCTGAAAGCAAGTTCAAGGAGGCGGCAGAGGCTTACGACGTACTGCGAGATCCCGACAAGCGCCAGAGATATGACCAGTTTGGTCCTGAAGGTGTGAAGGGAATGGGCGGATTCAACTCCAACATGGACATGAACGACATTTTCTCCATGTTCGGAGACCTGTTCTCAGGCGGTTTCGGCAGTTTCAGTGGATTCGGAGGATTCAATGGTTTCGGCGGTGACGGAGGACAGAGAAGAAGGCCTCGCTACAAGGGGCGCGACATGCGTCTGGCAGTAGAACTCGACCTCAATGAGATAGTAAACGGAACAACCAAGAAATTCAAGCTGAAGAAGGACGTGACCTGCCCTCACTGTAACGGAAGCGGTTCGGCAGACGGAAAGACAGATACATGTCCTACCTGTCACGGTTCCGGTTCAATCCTGAAAACCCAGCAGAGTATCTTCGGCATGATGCAGACCCAGACCGTCTGTCCTACCTGCCATGGAGAAGGGACTGTTATAAAGAACAAATGTTCACACTGCCACGGAGAGGGAATAACAATCGGAGAGGAAATCATCGAAGTGAAATTCCCTGCAGGATTGGCAGAAGGTATGGTTCTGACAGATCAGGGCAAGGGCGGTGCAGGAAAACATCAGGGAGCGAACGGTGATTTACAAATCATCATCAAGGAGAAAAAGCATCCAGAACTTGTAAGAGACGGAAACAGCCTTGTCTACAACCTCTTGCTGACGGTGCCACAAGCCACGCTCGGATGCGATGTTGAAGTGCCTACTGTGGACGGAAAGGCAAAGATTCATGTTAAACCAGGCACACAACCAGGTACGGTTCTCCGTCTTAAGGGCAAAGGAATTCCAGAAGTGCAAGGTTATAATAAAGGAATAAAGGGCGATGAAGTAATCAATATCAGCGTTTACATTCCCGAGACATTGTCATCAGATGAGAAATGCAATATGGAGAAGATGAAGGATAGCGACAATTTCAAGCCATCTTCCAGTCTGAAAGATAAATTGTTCAAGCAATTCCGTGCATATTTCAATGCGTGATTTCCAGCAATATTCCGACTATATCTTCAACATGGCTCCGTCATACCAAAATGTGGGCAGCAAAGCCTACAAGGAAGGACTGGGCAACACCCTGTTGTTTGATGAGCGTTTGGGCAATCCGCACACGAAATACAAGACCATTCACATTGCAGGAACCAACGGTAAAGGTTCCTGCTCACATACCATTGCCTCCATTCTACAGGAGAGCGGATATAAAGTAGGACTTTACACCTCACCACACCTACTGTCATTCACAGAACGCATAAGGGTAAACGGCAAGCCAATAGAGGAAGACTATGTGATGGACTTCATCGACGGACACAGAACTTTCATTGAGAGCATCAGCCCATCCTTCTTTGAAGTTTCAACAGCATTGGCATTCAAGTATTTCGCAGACAGAGAAGTGGACATTGCCGTCATCGAAGTGGGACTTGGAGGACGGCTGGACTGCACAAACATCATCACACCGGTTCTCAGCATAATCACCAATATCAGTCTCGATCATGTTCAGCAACTCGGCAATACCCTCGGCAAGATTGCTTTCGAAAAGGCCGGAATAATGAAGAAGGGAGTCCCTTGTGTGATTGGAGAGACGACAGACGAAACCTTGCCCGTATTTGAGCAGCACGCAAAAGAAGCCTGTACTCCAGTGACTTACTGTAGCAGCAGGAGAAGAAAAGAACTGGAGTCCGTGTTCGAATTAAAAGGACTCTACCAGCAAAAGAACATAAACACCATCCTAACTGCCATAAACGAATTGAGTCTGCTTGGATTCAACATCAGTGACACATCCATTGAAAGCGGACTGAGAAAAGTAGTCGGGAACACCGGACTGAGAGGAAGATGGGAACAAATAAGTGCGAATCCTACAATAGTATGTGATACAGGACATAACATTGGAGGATTTGCCTATATTTCCAGACAACTCAAGGAACAGAAATGCACTACCCTGAGAATCGTCTTCGGTATGGTCAACGACAAGGACATCTCCGGCGTGATATCGCTCCTGCCCGACAAAGCCATTTACTATTTCTGCCAGGCATCAGTTAAAAGAGCACTACCAGTGGAGGATTTGGCAAGACTCGCATACGATAAAGGTCTGGAGGGCAAATTGTTCAAGAATGTAAATGAAGCCGTTGATGCTGCAATAAGCGACTCCAGCAAGGATGATTTCATATTTGTAGGAGGAAGTACCTTCGTTGTGGCAGACTTATTGAAAAAAATAGGTTAATTGATTAAAAAATTATATTTTATTTTGTTGATTGCCGATATTATGCTATATTTGTAGTGCGAAACTAAAATAACATAATCATGGCAATCACAGATAATATTACCAATAGTGTCAGCGGGCTCAAAGCTGAAGACTTCAGAAAGGAAGTAAACGGAAAGCAAACGGACTTGTTCTTCCTGAGAAATTCAAAAGGAAATGAAGTGGCAATAACCAATTTCGGCGGTTCAATAGTAGCCATCATGGTTCCAGACAAAAACGGAAACATGGGTAACGTAATCCAAGGCCACGACAACATTGACGATGTGATGAATAAACCCGAAGAATATCTCAGCACCCTCATCGGCCGTTACGGCAACCGTATTTGCAAAGGCAAGTTCATCCTTGACGGAAAAGAATACACACTGGCACTCAACAATGGTGAAAACGCACTCCACGGAGGTCCTACGGGATTCCATAAGAGAATATGGGACGCAGAACAAGTGAACGGCAAGACACTCAAACTGCACTATGTCGCAGCCGATATGGAAGAAGGATTCCCAGGAGAATTGGATGTAACCGTATTCTATTCATTTACCGACGATGACGAACTCGTAATTGACTACAAGGCAACTACTGACAAGAAAACAATAGTCAACCTCACAAACCATGGTTATTTTTCACTTGCAGGCATTGCGAACCCTACTCCTACAATCGAAGACCTCGAATGCGAAATCAATGCAGATTACTATATTCCAATCGACGAGACATGCATTCCTCTTGGTGACATTGCACCAGTAGAAGGAACTCCATTTGACTTCCGCAAGGCAAAACCTGTCGGCAGAGACATCGACCAGCCAGGAAACATTCAGGTGAAGAACGGGGCAGGATACGACCATTGCTTCGTACTCAACAAGAAAGAAGTAGGCGAACTGAGTTTTGCAGCAAGAATCTACGAACCAAACAGCGGCCGTACAATGGAAGTATGGACAACAGAACCAGGCGTACAGTGCTATACCGACAACTGGGGAACAGGCAAGCCTGGTACCCACGGAGCAACTTACCCAAGACGCTCTGCCATCTGCTTCGAGGCCCAACACTTCCCTGACAGTCCTAACCGCCCTTACTTCCCAAGCGCTGTCCTCAATCCTGGAGAAGTCTATACACAGAAGACAATCTACAAATTCGGAGTAAGGAAATAAACTGTAAATATGGAATGAACAATGAGGAATAGTTTTAAATTACAACGGCTCTTTCCCTCAATTATAAATTATAAATAATCAATTAAATAACACATATCTATGAAACTTACAATTGATGACGTCAGAACCCGCTTCGTAAAGCACTTGGGTGGTGAACAGCCAGGAAATGTATATGCATCTCCTGGCAGAATCAATCTCATTGGAGAACACACCGACTACAACGGTGGATTTGTATTTCCGGGAGCAGTAGAACAAGGAATGATTGCGGAAGTCCGTCCAAACGGAACACGTACAATCCGCGCCTATTCCATCGACCTGAAAGACTATGATGAATTCAGCATTGACGACGAGAAAGGTCCTCGCGGCACACACTTCCGTTTCATCTACGGAGTAGCACGCGAAATGATGGCACTCGGAGTACCAGTCGAGGGATTCGATACAGCATTTGCCGGCGATGTTCCTCTCGGTGCAGGAATGTCATCATCAGCAGCACTGGAGAGTACATTTGCATACGCCCTCAACGACCTCTTCGGAGAAGGTAAAATCAGAAGCATGGAACTTGCAAAAGTAGGTCAGGCAACCGAACACAAATACATCGGAACCAACTGCGGAATAATGGACCAGTTCATCTCCATCCATGGAAAGAAAGGCCAACTTGTCCGTCTCGATTGCCAAAGCGGAGAATTCGAGTATTTCCCATGGCATCCAAAAGGATACAAGCTCGTTCTCGTGAATTCATGTGTCAAGCACGAACTCGCCGGATCCCCTTACAACGACAGAAGGAAAAGTTGTGAAGACGTAGTAGCTGCCATCAGGGCATTCAAGCCAGAAGCACAGACACTGCGCGACTGCACATGGGAAGACCTTGAGAAAGTGAAGGACGAAGTGGGCGAAGTCAACTACAAGAGAGCCAAGTTCGTACTTGGCGAAGTAGACCGTGTACTGGCTGTGAGCGATGCACTCAAGGACGATGACTACGAAACAGTCGGCGAGAAAATGTACGAGACCCATTATGGTCTCAGCAAGGACTACGAAGTAAGTTGCGAGGAACTTGACTTCCTCGTCGACATCGCCCAGGATTGTGGTGTGACAGGTGCACGCCTTATGGGCGGTGGATTCGGAGGATGCACAATCAACCTTGTACGTTCAGAATTCTATCCGACATTCATCGAGCAGGCCACAAAACAGTTCTACGAGAAATACGGAAAGAACTGCAAGATCATCGATGTTGTAATCGGTGACGGTGCAAGAAAACTCTGCTAATGAACTATCCACATCATGAATAACAGTCCTCGGTACTATCAAGTGCCGGGGATTGCAATAATATGGAAAAAGTAGAAACAAGAAAAGTCACAGTTGAGTCGTTCAACACCGATTTCCAGAGATGCCTGAACTATGAGACCTTAGGCAAGGATTTGCTCAACTGTGCCGAGCAGCATGCCAACAAACGTGGTTTCGGAGTTGACGACATTACTCCCAGGAACCACGCATGGGTACTGTCGCGTCTGGCTATTGAGATGAATGAAATGCCTAAGATGTTTTCAGAACTGGAAATCTCAACCTGGGTTGAAAGTCTCTACAGGCTCTTCACCAACAGAAATTTCGCAGTTAAGGGCACCGATGGCAAGGAATACGGATATGCCAGGAGCATCTGGGCAATGATTGACAGGACAACACGTCAGCCAATCGAACTGGAAAGGCTCTACGCAAAGGAATTCAGCAACTGCATATTGGCCGGACATCCATGCCCTATTGCACCCCAGACAAGACTAAGACCACTGAAGGAAGCAGAAGAATGTAGAACACATAAAATTGTGATGAGCGACATTGACTACAACGGACATGTCAACAGCATAAAGTACATCCAATTACTGTGTGATGCCTTTCCCCTTGACTTCTATCAGGCACACCGGCTTAAACGGGTTGAAATTGCCTACATCAACGAGTCGGTATTCGGAGAGACTCTCCATTTTTTCAGACAGGAAATCGGGGACGGGAAGTATGAAATAGAAATCCGAAAACACAAGGAAGAAATCGTGGTAAGAGGACTTTTATGCTTTGCATAAGCATTTTTTCGCATCAAATTCTGCTTAAACTGAGAAATAAAACTGAAATTAAGCATTGATGCGATTTTTTTTTATTATATTTGCAAGAAATATGGAAATTTAACTATTAATAACAAGTATCAATTATTAACAATTAAAGCATTCTTAGAACTATGAAAGGTTTAAAAGCTCTTTGGCTCGGTTCTGCTGCAATCATTGCAGTTGCTTGTGCAAACCAGCCAGCACAGGAAAACGAAAGTAATGTAGAGTACACAGGTGCCGTCTACGAGAACGAGACCTATTCTCCAGGACAGGACTCTGCAAAGGTAGTTGCTTACTACACTCTCAAGAACACAGCGGGCATGGAAGTCACTGTGACCAACTTCGGTGGACGTATCGTAAAGGCCCTCGTTCCCGACAAGGACGGCAACATGCAGGATGTAGTCCTCGGTTTCGACAGCGTACAGTGCTATTTTCCTTACAACAACCAGTCAGACTTCGGAGCATCAATCGGACGCTATGCCAACCGCATCCAGCACGGACAGATTGTTGTTGACGAAGACACAATCCAACTCCCTCAGAACAACTTCGGACATTGCCTTCACGGAGGTTTCCTCGGCTGGCAGTATCAGGTTTACGAAGTTGAAAACCAGGCAGACAACACTATTACCTTCAAGATGGACAGCCCTGACGGCGACGGCAACTTCCCAGGCAACGTAACTGCAAAGGTCACTATGACCGTGACAGAAGACAACGCCATCGAAATTGCTTACGAGGCAACCACAGACAAGAAGACAGTCATCAATATGACAAACCACTCTTACTTCAACCTCAACGGTGACCCAACCCAACCTGTCACCAACCACATCCTCACCCTCAATGCCGACGAATTCACTCCAGTGGACAGCACTTACATGACCACAGGCGAGAAGACTCCAGTAGAAGG
>JAZQPD010000130.1:0-5147 GCA_045628285.1 Bacteroidaceae bacterium | reverse complement strand
GGGTGACAAGCGTGTGACGGTTGTCAATCGGAGTGGCAATTTTCAATGCTCATGGCTTTTTCATCAGGTGTCACGGTGAATCTCCGAATGAGACTTTGTGATGGGTCTCGCACCCATCATCAACGGCTCAACCTTCGTGATATTTCGTGTAATTCGTTGTAAAAAAAACTATTAACATTCAAAAAATCATCATTATTATGGCTATTAATTATTCTTTGTCTTATCGTTCCGTCAGTGTCGCAGACCTTGACGGTAACGGACAGAAGCAGACTTGCAGCAAAGGCTCAGCGAAAAGGGTTCGTGGACGTTGATAATCAACTGAAGATAGGGGAGAGCAAGACTCTCTAAACGCTGAGGCGCGACAGAAATCAGGATAGTGCGTTAGCGCTACCAATTTGATTAAGCTTGTCGGCAAAATGTACGGGGGCGAAGAACGTCGGCTGGTGGTAGTCGGGGGCTGGGGTCGTAATCCTCTGCCATGCAAGGTAGCAGGAATGGGGACCTGAACCGATGCAGTGGTAGACATTCCCTTTTGCTTGCATGCCGTTGAAGTCACGACGGGATGACTTCCAAAAGGTGCTGACGGGTATCACCAATGCCACTTGCCAGGATGTCTCACTCCCGATGTCGCCAACAGGTTCGTTGCCTAACGATGCCCAGCGGTCGATCTGCCGGATGTTGGCTACCGACGAGAACTCACGGTCGAAGCGCGATGTGCCCAATGCCATGTGGATAAAGCCCAGACAGTTGGTCTCGATGTTGTAGTATGCATCACTGCCGGGGAGGGACACGAAGAACTCCACGCATGCATCTTCCCATACCGTACCGTTGTCCTCTGTCACCGTACCCAACAGATGTTTCTCCGTCACCCTGTAGTGAATCATGAGGTCGGTGCCGTTGTGTGCCATGGCAAATTCGGCTTTAGGGGTATAGGGGTACTGTTCTTCCCAGCAGGCATTTGCTATGGCATTGTATGACAGATGGGACTCGGCAAACAGACGTGGTACGTCTGCCGCCCTGACGTTGTTCACACTCAGTTTGCAGATTTTTAATTCTTCACAATGCATAATTTTATTTACTATTTACGAATTTACTATTTCTTCGGGCACTGCGGCCACTCAGGCGAGCATAGCTCGGAGTCCTATTTATTTACGATTTGGATTATTTACTATGTAATTTTATTTACTATTTCTTCGGGCACTGCGGTCACTGAAAGCCAATGGCTAACGGACAATGGCCGTTATTCCCCCGAGCGAAGCGAGGGAATGGATGATAGTATCTGCACATTCGGGCTGTTCGGGTAGTGGCTGTTCGCGAGCCCATGGGGTTCCCTGAAGCCAGACTGTCCGGCAACCTATCTGATGTGCGGGGATGATGTCCTTAGTGTAGGAATCGCCTATGACTGCGACTTCATCGGGATTGAGTCCGAGAGCACGAACCCCAAGTGTGAAAATCTCAGGATTGGGTTTGCGGACTCCGACTACTGAGGACTCGATGATGTGGGTAAAGCAATCGAGATGGAAATCAGCGAGTACGCTGTGGATGTTCCCATAGAAATTGCTGACGAGTGCGAGCGGGTATATCTCTGAAAGTCTGCGGATGACTTCCCGATTGGTCCTGAGGACTTCGAGCACATGGGCATAACAGTCGAGTGCAATATGTTCTGCATCGGGCCGGCGGATGAGTTCGTCGATATGCCACAATCCGTTTTCCATGAGGTATCTTGTCTGTATGTCGGTCTTTGCACGAAGTACGGCGAGAAAGTTGTCGGAGGGGAGAATGACGGGGTTCGTTGCCAACTGGCGTTCGGCATAGACATAGGCATCGAGGAAATCCTGTTTGCTGACGGGTATTTCCTCTTTCCGATATGCCTGCCACAGCACTTCCGACCAATGATCGCCATCGGTATCTATAGTGCCACCATAGTCAAAAATCAAGCCTTTTAACATTTACATATATATTATTTTGCCGTTAGCCATTAGCCGTTGGCTGTTCACTATTCACTCTGGCGAAGCCAGTTAATCATTTCCTTGCAGAATGTCTCGTGGGTGTGGCGCATATGGAAGTAGAGGGGTGTCATGACGAAGATTTCGAACGCCCAGTAGAGCCAGGGGACATCCGTCACACAGCATACGTACAGCACCACTGCACGGGTGTTGAAGGTCAGTATGTTTGCCCATTTCATCAGAGGGAGGCTCTTCTCACGGAAGCGTGTACGGAAGGAGGCTGGAATGGAACCATCATACCTCTCGCTGAGGGTATGCATCAGATGCTGGAACTGCGGTGTCTGACGTTCCTGTCCACGGGTGTAGTTGACATAGAGGATGAGGAAGAACTTCCATACGGAATCGTCGCGCCACCTGGTGTTTCTGCATATCTCCCTCTGCTGGGCAGAAGAGTCGAGTTCGCTGGCTGACTTGCCTGAAGCAAAGAAGAGATGGATGTTCCGGTAATAGTCTGCCAGTCCACACTGACGGGCATGGCAGTAGAGGCTACTGACAGCAGCCACCGCAAAGGCTGTCCACCCCCACTCTATCGTGGTGAAGGGAATAGTCTGATGGAACAACCGGCAGCACAGCGCAAAATAAATTGATATGAACCACACATCGCCTGCCGCTCCGTCGAGGATTCGTCCCAGACGTGTCTTCTTGCCCGTCATACGTGCCAGCTGCCCGTCGGCACTGTCGAGGAAGTTGGCTGTCATAAGCAGGAGGATACCAATCACATTATACATAATCCCACGCGTGGAATCTGCGCGAGAGAAGAAGAAGGCACCTGAGAGTGCTCCGAGGAACATGGATATGACGGTCACGGTATTTGGATGGATTCCGAGCCGTTCGAAGAGTCGCGCAAAGCGGTAGCCGATCTTGCGGGTAAACACCACATCGAGCCATTCTTCGGTATCAGCCGACTTGAAGGTAGAGGCGAGAACACGGTCGTGGCCTCTCTCGTCATTGGCAGACTGTACGTGATTCTCCATGCAGCTGACTATTGCCTTTGCTGCACTCTTGCGGCAGGACGAGAAACTGGGCCAGTCGTTGAGGTCGATGATAGCGAACGTACCGTCTTCCCTCACAATGCAGTCGCCACCATAGATTTCCAGTCCGGTCTTCCTTGCAAGGGCTTCGGCTTCAGACTTAAGGTCGGAGAGGGAGAAGGTGTATTTATATACGGTACGGTTTTTCTCTTCCCAGCCAAACTTCGAGAAACTCTCCGACATGTATCTCCACTCGAAGAAGCCGGTTCCCCTGACTCCGTAGAATTTCACGAGGTCACCTTCAACGTGGTGGGAACGGAACACATTGGTAATGCCCCTTGCACGGAACTTCTCCAATGCAGCCTCGAGGGCTTCTTCGTCTTCCACATACACCACATCATCCTGGCTCTGGGAATACCCTTCGGCCTTCTTCACCCACAAGGGGTAGGAATCCATATCGGCTTCGGGAAAAAGCAGTCCCTTCCGAGATGCCATCCCAACCGATTCGGGAGCATTTATGACAATGGTCCTCCTGTCCTGCATTTTCTTCAGCCAGACGAGGGTTTCCGGTCTTCTTGCCATAGACAGGATTACGGAAATGCCTTCTGTCGTGTCCTTCTGCACATTTTCTATCGTATCCTCGCTGAGACACACTACTTCATTGCCCTTCTCACGAAGCACGGAAGCAACCTCGTCGAGTATTGCCCTGTCTTTATCCACCATATTGGGTGAATATTCTTCAGCACGATAGATACAAAGAACCAAATTTATTTACGATTTACGATTTACAAATTCTTCTGCCTTAGCAATGTCGGAAACGTGGTCGACATCGAGGATTTTTGAGAAACGGTATGCCTGAAGACGGAAACCATTCTCTACAAGTGCTCTCTGGAAGTTCCTCATCCTCGACTGTCCGTCGGCAATACATTTTTCAAGAACGGGATATACCCTCTCGTCGAGACAATATATTCCGCCTGATATGTATGTCTGTCCTTTACAGGTGTCGTGGAATCCGGTAATGACATTTTCCTCGTCGACCGAGACGTAGAGAGGTTTCTCGTCGTCGATGAAATCAGTCACGGCCATCATCCCGTCGGCTTCGGAATTGCAGAAACAGGTGATGAGCTCGCGGAAGTCGTCTTCGGAAAATATCGTATCGACGGTAGTGAGACAGAACTTGCCCTTGCCCAGAAGCGGTACCAGTTCGTGGAAACTGTGCATGGAACTTGGGGTTGACTTCTGGACGAACCTCACAGGAAGCCCCCTCTCTTGGAGTTCCCTGATATGATTTCGGGTAAGAGGGGTTATGTCGTTGGTGATGATGTCTATTTCCTCCGCACCGTTGTCCATGAATATGCGTACAAGCCGGTCAATCATCTTTTCGCCGTTGATTTCCACATGCGGTTTCGGCACATCCAGTCCCTCGCTCGCAAGGCGTGAGCCTTCCCCTGCAGCAAGGATGGCAAAACGGATGCCTTTCGTCTTATCAGACAGGGTATTACATCTTCCATTTCTCTTCACCTTTATGAGAATCAGTCCAACGGCTGTCCAGAATATCTCCCTTACACGGCAAATGATTGAAATGAATATGGCAATGGTCATAGCACTCTTCGCCCCCACGGTTCCAGCAATCACCTGCACACACGACATTGCGAAACCGCCTTCCCTACCTCCCAATTGCAGAGGCATGAAGAACATGAGGTTGGCAAAGAGGGATGTGAATGCCAGAATGAGGAGGGAATATAGGAACAGTTCGAGGAATGTGCCCTGTACGCCAACCAGCTGGAGCATGAAGAAAATCTCAAAGGATTGGCACAGGCGTCCTACATACTCCAGAATGAATGCCTTGTAGAAATTGCTTTTCTTCTGCCTGTGAAGACTGGCTATCTGAGAGTCAATCTTCGTCAGTTCCCCGATATGGTTCTCACGGAAACGCGTCCCCCATTTTTTCAGTCCGGGAATGTGTGATACAAGGCTGATGACCTTCACAACCAATCCGTTCTTGTATCCTCGGGTGAAGAGGTAGATGCCGCCTATGCAAAACAACGCCATCAACGGAAGGATGACATACATGCCCGCATCCAGTGGAACGAAGAAGAGATAGAGTATGACGGCTGTAGTCCAGTACCTGAAATGTGCGATGATGAAGTCGGAGGCCAAGCGGTCTTAG
>JAZQPD010000129.1:0-4403 GCA_045628285.1 Bacteroidaceae bacterium | reverse complement strand
ATCTGTAAGAAGTACGAGTACCTTCTCATGCTTTTCTACAGCGAAATACTCTGCTGCAGCAAGTGTCATGTCAGGAACGAGCAGACGTTCAACGGCAGGGTCTTCGGTAGTGTTCATGAACGCAATGATACGGTCCAATGCACCTGCATTCGAGAATGTGTTGCGGAAGAAATAATAGTCGTCGTTGGTCATACCCATACCGCCAAGGATAATCTTGTCGGCCTTTGCACGGAGTGCCACCATTGCCATTACTTCGTTGAACGGCTGGTCCGGGTCAGCGAAGAACGGAATCTTCTGACCTGACACAAGGGTGTTGTTAAGGTCAATACCAGCAATACCGGTTGCAATCAATTCACTTGGTTGCTTACGACGTACCGGGTTCACGGAAGGACCACCGATTTCCACTTCACGGCCTTCAATCTCCGGACCGCCATCAATCGGCTGACCGTATGCATTGAAGAAACGTCCTGAGAGCTGGTCACTGACCTTCAGTGTAGGAGCCTTGCCGAGGAACACGACTTCGGCATTAGTAGGAATACCACCTGTACCTTCGAACACCTGAAGGGTAATGTCCTCACCCGCAATCTTTACGACCTGAGCAAGTTTACCATTGATTGTGGCCAGTTCATCATAGCCTACGCCTGTTGCCTTGAGGGAACAGGTTGCCTTGGTTATCTGGCTGATCTTTGTATATATCTTTTGAAATGCTGTTGCCATAATTATTCAATTTTTCTTTGTTAAACTAAATTATTTTGCTGAATCCAGCATCTCTGTAATCTGTTTCTTGTAGTCATTGTACTGTTCTGACTGATATGCGGAATAGTTCCACTGCTTACAGATATTGATGAGTTTCTTGAAATAGTCAACTACGTCAAGGAAGTTGTCGAAGTGGAAATCCTTCTCGCAAATTGCTGTTACCATATCGAGGATTTCCTCCTGACGGGCAATCGGAGTGACTGCATCTATTTCATCAAATGCATCCTGCTGGAGGATTACATAGTCAATCACCTCCGACTTCCAGAATGTCTCGTGATAATCAACAGGTACACCATCATCACCGAGGATATTTATCTGCTCTGCGATTTCCTTACCACGCTGCATACGGGTCTTGAGTTTCAGGATCTTTGGAATCCACTTGTCGTTGATTGTACCCTTGATATAATCCGCAAATTCAGGATATTCAAGATACTTTGAATATGAGTCAATAGGATTGGCAGCAGGATAGCGTTTCTTCTCGGCACGGTTCTGTTCCAGTCCATAGAAACAACGGGCTACCTTCTTTGTACTTTCAGTAACAGGTTCCTTCAGGTTACCACCGGCAGGTGATACGGTACCGATGAATGTGATACTACCAACCTTACCGTTGTTGAGGAATACATACCCTGCACGACCATAAAAGTTTGCAATCAGGGCACTCAGGTCCATCGGGAATGCATCAGGACCAGGAAGTTCCTCCATACGGTTAGACATCTCTCGGAGAGCCTGTGCCCATCTTGATGTAGAGTCTGCCATTAAGAGAACTCTCAATCCCATGCTACGGTAATATTCCGCCATAGTCATTGCAGTATATACGGAAGCTTCACGGGCTGCTACAGGCATGTTCGACGTGTTGGCAATGATGATTGTACGTTCCATCAATTTCCTACCAGTATGCGGGTCAACCAGCTCTGGGAACTCTGTAAAGATTTCCACCACCTCGTTTGCACGCTCACCACAGGCAGCGATGATTACGATGTCGGCTTCGGCTTGCTTGGGTATAGCATGCTGAAGGACTGTCTTGCCAGTTCCGAACGGACCAGGAATGAATCCTGTACCACCTTCTACGATTGGGTTGAAAGTGTCAATTGTTCGTACACCCGTCTCAAGAAGCTTGAATGGACGAGGCTTCTGCTTGTAGTTCGTCATAGCGAACTTCACTGGCCAGTGCTGAATCATGTTCACACTAATGTCATTGCCCTTCTCGTCTGTAAGGATTGCAATCGTATCATGAATCTTATACTTGCCTGCAGATACGATTGATTTCACCTTTGCCTTTCCTTCCATCTGGAAAGGAACCATAATCTTCAATGGCTGGTGGTTTTCTTCCACACTTCCAAGCCAGTCAGAAGACTGCACCTCATCACCAACCTTTGCAATCGGCTCAAAATCCCAGATACGGTCTGCATCAAGCGGATCAGTGTACTGTCCCCTCTTTAGGAAGACACCTTCCATCTTGTCAAGGTCATTCTGAAGACCATCATAGTTTTTCGACAACATACCGGGTGCCAACTGTACCTCAAGCATGTGTCCGGTAAATTCTACAGGAGAGCCAACCTTAAGTCCACGGGTGCTTTCAAACACCTGGACAAATGCGTCGCTTCCAACCACTTTGATAACCTCCGACATCAGTCGGTCACCGCCTGTCTCGATGTAACAGATTTCACCCTGAGAAACAGGACCATCCACTGCCACGGTTACCATATTGGCAATTACGCCTTTTACAGATCCTTTTGTCATATATTTATTGTTTTACTTTATCTCTATATTATAACATAAGCCACTGTTAATCGAACGTCAGTTCGATTCCCTTCC
This sequence comes from Bacteroidaceae bacterium, assembly GCA_045628285.1. Classification (GTDB taxonomy): domain Bacteria; phylum Bacteroidota; class Bacteroidia; order Bacteroidales; family Bacteroidaceae; genus Colivivens. The sequence continues at coordinate 1,832 of JAZQPD010000129.1, read as the reverse complement.
GATTTCAGTTCGGCTTCACCCCATTTCCGTTCGCCGTCCTTACCACACCCACAACATCAAATTCCTCCGGGACCTTTGCCGACCCTCTGAGTTCCTCGATTATCTGAGTGAAAGTAGCCTTACCCTGCTCCACGTCGAGCAATTCCCAGCGCTCCAGCATGTCGGTCTTGCATACATAGGCAAACAGGGCATTAATCGAGAAGAAGTCATCAAAGGTCTTGTCATCAAGCCACTGCCACTTGAATGCATCAATTTTCTTTTCCTTCTGTACGGGATCCTGCTCGTCAACGATTTTCATAAGATCGTCAATAAACGGATATTCCCTGCCCAGATCGAAATCCTTAGCCTTGCTCATGCGGAGCATATCTGCAATCTCGTCATTTCCCAAGACAAATCCATCCACCTTCCATCCATATTTTCTAGCCAGTAAGGCAGTAAGCACATTCGTGATGTTGAAATTCAAGGCAAACCAATCGGCAATGAACTTATTCCTGCATTTCATGGCATACTGATAATAAGCCAGGGAAATACCGTCTTCAGCAATAAAATCCGGCTTGCCGTTTTCCGTATCATACAGGCGCACGAAATCAAGCATAAAATCAGGATAGCGGCTGTCATTCCCCTCTGATTCGCGAGCAAGCAGAATCACTTCGGTCAGTTCATCCGCCGAATAATTGCCATTCGGCAAAAGTGCAGAATCATTTCCTTTCAGTATCCTTACAAGGTTCATGCAGTCAGCACGGAGGAAATAATATGCCAGCAACTTCTTGTCGCAATCAGAGACTGCAATGTCACACTCCTCCTTCAGACGCTTCATCGAATAAACCAACTTGCTGCCATCAAGAGTGATGTCAGGCAAACCGGTCAGCATTCCATAATACTTACTCATAGTTCCAATCATGAATTGAGTTCCGGGCTCTGCTTAGCTTATACCGGACCAGTCGAAGTACTCGAGCGGCCACAGTGCCCGAAGAATTGTGAATTATGAATTACTTAAACAACATTTCTACAAGCTGCGGACGCAGGAAAGACTTGAAATAGTTCTCAAATTCCTCCTCACCGAAGTTCACCTTGTAAGAACCATCCTGAGGTCTGATTGAGAACAAAGCCTTCTGACCATGAACCTCCTCGATAGAGATACCCTTGTCAAGAAGACCCTGAGCCTTGGCTGCAAAGAAAGACTTGAGCGATGCAGCATCGTCAGTAGAGATGACAATACTCTCATTGCCACCCCATTTTTCAGCCAATTTCAATATAAACTGATTCAGGAAATCCTTGTCCGCAACGGCCTTGCCTACGGTTTCCTTGACGACATTATTGGAAAGCACGTTTGCAATCTCAGTCTTCAGGGCATTTACAGACTGACCTGAAAACATTTTAAGTTCCGATTTTGTATTGTCACTGAGAACCTGCTGTTCCTTCCTTGCTGCAGCAAGAATCTCTTCAGCCTGCTTCTGGGCAGCCTCTACGATTGCCTTAGCCTGGCTATTTGCTTCTGCTATTATTCTCTCAGCTTCAGATTTACCTTTTTCGACCCCCTCATTCAAGAGTTTGTTGGTCAATTCCTGTATTTTACTTTCCATACCTAATATTTTTTTAATTACTTCCACAAAGATATAATTAATTATTCATTAACACAAATAAAACATCAAAAAATTGAAATTATTTTAGCAAATAGGTTCTTGCAACTCTACAAAAAAACAACAGAGCCCTCCGGGATTCCTCCAGAAGGGCTCTGCGTTGGAAAAAAAGGCGGCGACCTACTCTCCCACGTTGTAGTGCAGTACCATCGGCGCGCTCGGGCTTAACTTCTCTGTTCGGGATGGGAAGAG
>JAZQPD010000128.1:0-7132 GCA_045628285.1 Bacteroidaceae bacterium | reverse complement strand
AACAGCCATAGGATGGCAGCATCGGGCAGATGGCCATATTCCATGCGGAACCGTTACAAATCATGCCATATCCGTCACAATTATAGGGGTTATTTCTGCCATAAACATTAGGAAAACGTGTACAAGCGTGTACAGACGTGTACAGGATATACTTCTATACACACATTATATATTTGTATTTCATTGACTTATTACATATCGTGTACAAGTGTACAGAGAAACATTCATAGTACAAAACTTTTCCGCATTCACTCGACCATCCTCATCCCCCACTCCCGAATGCCCCCTGACACCAAATGTCCGCATTCCTAATTGTCTAAGTGTCTAAGTGCCTAATTGTCTAAATCCCTAAATTCCTTACACCCATGACTCCTGCCCATCTTTTGGTGACAGTTGACAACCTCAGAACAAAAGTGTTCGCGAACAGAAAAAGAGGCCCGCGAAAACATTCGCAGGTCTCTTTTATAGCTACCATTTCATCAAGGTTCTGTCCTAATTCAAGTAAATTCTCAAAATGATGTTAACAAATAGCTGATGGATATAAAGTTGTTGTCTATCGGCGAATTGGGATTGGACAAAGGGGTATCATACAGCAGGGACTGGGCATTCAGTGTGATGCCTAAGCCTCTATATGTACTCAGTCGATAGTGATAGCTCAGAGAAGCTTGGGCTGCCAGCCCTCTTGAACGGAAACGGTTGGCATCCATGTCTGGAGTCAGCTGCCATGAAGCACCCTGAGAATAATGCAAGCCAAGCATGAGAGTCAGCACATGCCGATTGCCAAATATCTGATTGTACGCCACCTCTGGTCCGATACTTTCATACGAACCAGTACCATATTTATCGCCCTTAGAATCTGTTATACTGCCCAAAGATATTAATGAAGATGCACCTATACCAACATTGAATGGTGAGTCAGCCAATTGCCAAGGAAGAAAGTTGAAGCTGATAGTCCAGGCCGGTTCCCAGCCTCGGCTCATGTATCCGGGCATAGCGCCTGAATACATCGCACCTAAACCAACATGAATTATATTCCAGTCAGTCGGTCGTTCTTGAATTCCATACAAGGAGACTGTTTTTCTGTCGGGATAGTTGTCTAACAATCCAAACATGCCGGTTTCCACGCCTATACAGTCAGAAGGTTTCATATGAGATGAATGAGATGAATAAGATTCGGGATCATGCCAGTAATAACTGTTATAATAAGCAGTTTTGCCTGTAACCGCATCTGCGACAAGTGCTTGAAAAATGAGGACTGGGACATGATGATTTTTCAGAGATTCCGAGACAGTTATTCGGCTATTCTTGTCAGGCTCAATTCCTTTCTGAATGATGAACATGAGGTATGGTTCGTCAGACGCTTTCATGTAATCGAGAATATCTGCGGGAACATCCACGTCGGCAATATCTTCCGCAGCACGACAATCATCGGCCCATCCCCTCACACTTGCCGCATATTTTAATACATCCAATGAATCTACCCGTTTGACATTCCAAGGGTTCTCGCCATCCAATACTTCCTGCAAGGCTTTGTGGGCAAGGGCTGAAAGAGAGTCACTGTACGCCAGATCGTTGTAGCTCTTCTTGAAGATCTGTATGTTCGTGTAAGGTTCCGCCACAGGCATCGTTATCGGTTGTGCCTCCTTCAACGATGGAGCATAGTAATTATGACGTGAGCAGCTGCTAAGAAGTACACAGGCAAAACTCACTCCCAATAAAAATCGGATTAAATGGTGCTTACAATACATATCATTGTTCATTTCTTAAAGTAAGATTAATAGGAAACTCGGAATTACTTACAAGCATGTTCTCAATGTCGTTATTAAACAGTGGCATATATTCCAAGCGGCATATATTCCTCAATGGCTTTTCGATCCAATTCCATGTCATAGGAAAGAACCACTTTTATTTCAAATAAAAATGGCCGGGATGTGCGTGAATGGCACCGTTATAGTTTCCATAGACAGCAAAGAAGATTTCGTAATTGCCAGACGGATATACGCTAAAATCCTCTAAGTAAAATTTCAACGTTTTGTCGTGCACCACAGTGACCGTCTCGTTGCCAGGTACCACAATCTTGTCAAGATGGTCTGCAATAACCCTCCCAAATCGTATGGTCGGTATCTTACGTCTGTGATCGATAATCAATGCCTTTTTTGTCTCAAGCCTCCCCATATCTAAAAAAAAGAGTATTATGGGTTCCCCTTCATGACGCAAATACTGCGACTCATAGACGTTACCGATGCGAGCCGGGTTCAGGATGACGATGGAATCACTTGTGGTGTTTTGAATCCTCATCACTATTTCGCAGTCTGATTCTTTCGATACGGTATCAGGCAGGTCCACATACATCTCAATAGGACATTCTCCGACAATTCTTTCAGGATCCGCTTCTCTCCATTTATGTACGACCGGGTATCGTCCGAAATGATCAATGGATGCAAAACAAGCATTGGAAAGCAAGACAAGACACAAAAGTAACTTTCTCATAAGTAATAAAAGTTTGCTTATTTGGTTAATAACAATGTAGTTTTACGGAATTTTGATATCGCAAGGGATATGTATAACGATATACGCATCCATGATCCCAATCTTTCCAAAGAGCTTCCATTTGAACATTGCCATCAATTGCCAGATTTATTTTCAACCTTCCAGCATTGAAGATCTCATTCGCGTATCCATTTGGGCCATCACGTAACAAATCTTCTGGAATGGGTTTGGATGTATAAGGTTTTATATGACCTATTCCACAATCATCCACATATCGATCCAAACAATAATGAGCATATTCATGGACCATAGTTGCCTTCAGCTCAGAAGGTGAGTCAATGGCTGCAGGACCTATCCATACCACGCCATTAGTCATGTCCGTCCTCCCTGCCTTCTCAAGAGTTTCATCATACATCATACTCACCTTTTTTCCATTCGGATACTCAGACATACCGTACCTGTATTGGGTAAAATCAATAGCATCTTGATATGCCCCATTGTTCAAATAATGGCGTATAACACTTTCATTTGTTCTAAAACCATACCCATTCAAAAAATTATCGCTTGCTTCAATTCCCGAGGTGAACAAGCCAAAAGCAGCTCCAGAAATTGCGCCTCTCAACATGCCCATACCAATACTTTCTTTCCACAAAGCCGCATCCAAAGCTCCCGTTGCGGCACCTTCACAGATGCCAAAAAAAGTGTTCGCAAACAGAGTGCCCCCGCCAACGAATGAAAACAGACCTCCTACCATACCAGAAATGGCTCCTTTCCATGCTCCTTTCCAAAAAACGCCACCATTATAAACGCTTTTAAATCCTCCTGACATCCACCCTATATCAATACCAATTGCAATGGGCATAAGCATGGGGCAAAACAAAGCGGACACCATCGTAAATATGACCTCCCCGCTCGGATCTGTATAACTTAACGGATTATTGTAGCAATAGGCATAGCGGTTGTAGTTGAGCCAGTTGCCATCGCTCTGTATGTAGTTGTCGGGTGAAAGGAACTGTGCCACTGACGGGTCGAAGACGCGGCGGTTCATGTTGATGAGGCCGAAGTCGTCGAGGTGCTCATGCATCGTATAGCCACGGGCGATGTGGAAGGTGGCATCGGGATCGGTTGTGTCTTCCTGCATCCAGTTTGTCGGACTCACGCGCCTGCCCCACGGATCATAGGCATAGCGGCGGACGACGTTGCCGTCTGCATCCACCAGGGCTATCAGCGAGCCTTGGGCATCGTAGTATCCTTGCAGTACCTCCATTGTCGTACCGTGTCTGTATAGGATGACACCATGGCAAAGGTAGTGGATGTAGTCCGAATTGCCAAGCGAATCGCGGAAAAGTTCGAAACTATCGCCGTAAAAGCGCGTTTCGGTGGTACGTCCGTCGCCAAATGTCGTATATCCGCGGCTCCCGTCGGGCAGATAGCCGATATGGCAACTGTTATTGCCCTCTTCGATGCTCTTCACCTTGCCGAAGTCGGTGTAGGCTATCGACTGTTCTACATTTCCCCAGTCTGTCGACACGTCCGACACACCGCAAAGGGCATGCGAACCTGTTGATGACTGATAGGTGAACTGTGCATCTGCACCCAGATCGGACTTCGTAAGGATATTGCCCGTGGCTTCATCGTAGGTCACAGAGAAAAGTGAGTCTAATGGAATAAACGGGGGTATGCTCTTGCTGCCCATAGGAATGGGAGTGAGAAGCCTACGTTCCACACGCCAGTCGGTCAATCGGTTCTTGCCGTCATAGGTATAGGTCACCTTCTGTGTGGATATGCTATCGGTCTTGGAGAGGACATTGCCTGCTTCATCGTATGTATAGTGAAGGTTGACGATGCCTGGGGCTTTGATGGAGAGAACCCGTCCGGCATTGTCGTAGGTATACGTTGTCACGACTCCGCCACGACGTTCGCGGACGATCTGGCCACGGGGATTTGCCTCCAGCAATTCCCACAACGTACTGTTATTGTAACGCGTGGCGATGACATTTCCATAATCATCGTAGGTATACCTCTCTTGTGCCCACAGTCCATACTTGTGGCTGGTGTGCTGGGAGCCGGAGTAGTAGTCATAGTTGCGAAGCGTCCGACCATTGATCGTATGATAGTTCGTGCTTACGCGTCCATGCGTGTCATAACTATAATAGCAGGCATTGGAGGTATCGTATTTCACGCTTGACAAGTTGGACTTGAACGTATTGTTATAGGTATATGTCTTTGTGAGGGTGGTATCACCGACTGTCGTTTCCGTCAGGAGTCGGCCATCCGTGGGTGAATAGCTGTAGGTGGTGACCACGTTGCCTGTGCCATGGATATTCTGCGAATGAGAGATCTGTTGGCCGAAGGCATTGTAGCTGTCCGTGACGGTGCCGGCATCGGGGTCGGTCATACTCGTACGGTTGCCCTGGATGTCATAAGCAAGGGTAATGGTACCTCCGTCCTGAGGCGTGATGGTCTTTACCCTTCCGGTGGGATCGTAGGTATAGAAAACACTTCGGGGACGGTCGGTAAGCTCTGGCGGTGTCACTGGTCCACGAAACATGCCTGACGAACGGTAATCAATCGCTTTCTCCTCTACGAGTCCGCTGGCATTGAGCCGGCTCATAGTATTGGCGACACGTGATTTCATGTATGTCCGCAGTCCATCATATATATAGGTGATGCTATCTGAAGGCGAAGCTAACCTTGATGTGCGGCCATAGTCGTCGTATGTATACAAGGTGGCGTTCCGGCTGGTAAAGGTACGGCTCATGGCATCACTCAGGCTGCTGGCAAAGAAAGGCTCGGACACCAGTTGCTTGCTGCCGTCGGGATTGTACTTCATGGCAGTGAATACCTTATTGTCATCAAAGCCCATCTTCATGCTGTAAAGAGGTTGGCCGGATGCGCTGTACCAGGTGGTGACCGGGGATTGATGGGTGCAGGTCTCCGTGATGGCGTACTTCAGGCCATTGATGCCGTTTACATATTCCATGCTCGTGGTTCGTACATCGCCATAAGGGTCAGTAGAACGTATCATGCGTCCGAACGGGTCATAGGCATACGTCGTGGTGCCTTCGGCTGTCGTGCGGCTCTTCAGCAGGCCTGTGGTGTCGTTGTACACCGAGGTGGTCACCATACCCAGTTCATCGGTAGAAGTGAGGGGGAAGCGTCCATCATCAGACCAAATGACTGACTGCGAACGGGTCTGGCCACTGCCTGAAACCGACTCACCTGTACAGTTTCCGAACCTGTCGTAAGTATAGGTATGCACCAGCTTCAAGATACTCGATGAATCAGTCACCTCACGGACAAGGTTGCCACGAGAGTCGTAGGACAAATGTCGAGAGCCACCACTCTCTGTACCCGCATCAGATGAATAGATCACAGAGGTCCATATTGGCTTATTGCTGCACCAGGAGGCTATGGAATTGTAGGATGTCGATACGCTTTCTCTCCTGCTTCCCTTTGTACGGACACTGTAACTTGTATTTCCATCGCTATCCACAATCTGATAGAAGGAATCTGTCAACGTAGTCAGATGATCTTTTGTAACCATCTCATATGGATATTTGAAAAAGACATGATTGTCATATGAGCGATATGTCATCATATAGTTTGTCGAGGAAATGGTATCTCCTGACATATCTGAAACCACAGTAGATACTGGGTGAAGACTGAAATAAGTCGTGTTGCAATTATTGACACATAGGGTTACCCTATCATGGAGCAGATCTTTTATCTCCCTCTCCCTGAAGCCAAGGAAGCCTTTACCGTATTTATGTACAATGCCGTTCTTATACCTATATGCCAAAGAGACATGGGGAGCCGAGTAGGAGGAAACCACATTGAGCGGGCCTACAAGGGGCAAGGTCTTGTTTGGGACGGCCTGGTTATTGACATATATGCTGCTGTCTGTAAGTGGTTTGTAGGTGTAGCTGAAGGTGTTGCCATAGCTGTCGGAAGCCGAGTGGACCAGCAGCGGATGTTGCTGGCAAATTTGTTTGGCGTAGATGATAGATGTATTGTCAAAATCCACAAACTCAGGCAGCCCATCATTTGTAAGGTCTATCAGGCTCACTTTATCCAGGCTGGAGAGATTGAGATTGGGGTTATAGGTTGATTGGCTGAAGGCAAAGGTCTCGCCATTGTTCAAGCCGACTCTTATGTGATAGGAATTGGATGTTTTCCAGAGATTGCAGACATCAGTAAGGCCATCACAGTTGACGTCAGCAGTGTAAACCAAATAATTAGGAATTGTTGATATCTGGGCCTGTCCTAAGCTCAGATATCCTGAAAAAATGAATTTCCGAAATTGCCACTCAACATTTCCCAGACTGTGTTCTACACTTTTCACGCAGCCGATGTCGGTCAACCCATCGCCGTTAAAGTCGCCGAAATAAGGATGATGGGCTTCTCCAGTTGAATAGCCGAGAGTACTCCAGTCTGTATTCAGGATAGTATTGAAATTTTGTGCCTCTTCATCATAACTGAAGGCCTTGAGCTCAGTGTCACTCGTCAAAAGAAGATCGGTCTTGCCGTCACCATTGAAGTCCAAGGGCACATTGCTGTCAGAGAGTGTATGGACATTCCCACTCGTATTGCTCCACAAGGTAATTCCAGAAACCGAATGAGAGGTCTTTGAATAACCATA
>JAZQPD010000127.1:0-2559 GCA_045628285.1 Bacteroidaceae bacterium | reverse complement strand
GGGTGATGATGATATCGGCATCCATGATGGCACGTCCTATCAGAGCCTCCTTGATGTATTCACCTCCCCTGACTGGTACGGCTACATCGTCAGTGCCCTTCAGACCATCGGCAATGATGAGCGGACAACCCACTGTCATAGGTGTGAAGCCGTTCTCCCATGCGCAGTACAGATGCTCGATGGCATTCTTGCGCGAGCCGACATAAAGTGTGTTGCAATCTACCAGAAATGGTTTTCCTCCCAGTTCCTTGACGATATTTACCAGAACACGGTCGTAATTCGGCCTCAGAAATCCTAAATTGCCCAGCTCGCCGAAGTGCGTCTTGATAGCAACGAACTTGCCCTGCATGTCAATGTCGCAGATACCTGCAGCCTTGACCAGTTTATACAGTTTGGTGGGAATTCCGTCTCCCAACGCAATAGTGTGGAAGTCGGAGAAATAGACTTTCGATTTTTCCATGCTTATATTTGTAATTTAACAAAACAACTAATTCATCCCAATGTCCACGGGATACCACGGTGACAACAGTTTCGGGTCACTTTCATGATTATCCCCTGCATCTGCCGTCCAATCCCTGACTGCCATCTGCTGGCTGCATTTTCGCAAAAGTAGTAATTTAACTGAAATTAAGCAATCTTCAAAAATAACTTGGTATTCTTTGGCGAATCTTTTTCGCCCGAAAGAATCATCCGGCTTTCTTACCAACTTATTTTTTTACGCTTGCTAAAGCTCCATAAAGAGAAAAGAAACGTTTTTCAGTCCCATTTCCCGTTGTACATATCCACCATGTTCTGGGCGTGTTCCACGATTGTCGAGGGAATCGAGATGCCTGAACACTGACTTGGCTTTAGTGATTTTGTGAAAATATACTTCAATTATCGTGTGAAAAATGTGATATTTCTATATATTTGCCATCGTAATTTTGTGATTCAATGGAGCTGCTCGTAAGGAAGATAGATACATTCCTCGTAGAATGGAAAGCTACTGAGGGACATAAGCCCTTGATAATCAAAGGGGCACGACAGATAGGAAAGACGGAGTCCGTCAGGGCCTTTGCCTATGGGAATTATGAATCCGTTGTAGAGATCAACTTCGTGCTCCAGAAGCAGTACCGCGGCATCTTCGATGACGGATATGAAGTTGACCGTATAATCAAGAACATATCCCTTCTTAATCCGTCATTCTCCTTTATTCCGGGCAGGACGATTTTCTTTTTCGATGAACTGCAGGCCTGCCCTGACTGTGCGACATCGCTCAAGTCCTTCATGATTGACGGACGCTATGACGTTATATGCTCCGGCTCACTTATGGGAATCAACTACAAGAATATCGAGTCCAACAGTGTGGGATACAAGGAGGACTACGAGATGCACTCAATGGATTTCGAGGAGTTCCTTTGGGCAATCGGATATGACGGGGCAATGATTGAGGACCTGTACGCCCACATGAAGGAGCTCGTTCCTTTTTCAGACCTTGAGATGAAGGTTATGCTGGAACATTTCCACGACTATATGACTATCGGAGGAATGCCTGCTGTCGTGGATTCGTTCGTAAAGAACGGTAACTTCTCAGGGACACTCCAGATGCAGCGGCAGTTGTTGAAGGATTACGAGGATGACATCACAAAGTATGCCGAAGGGCTGGATAAGGCAAAGGTCAAGAACGTCTATAACCACATATCGGTCTTCCTGGCCAAGGACAACAAGAAGTATCAGATAACCAAGGTGTCCAAAGGTGCCCGTAGCCGTGAGTACATCGGAACGGTTGACTGGCTCTCCGATGCCGGAATCGTGAATGTCTGCCACTGCCTCTCGAATGTTGAGTTGCCGCTGAAAGGCAACTATGAGGAGAACAACTACAGGATATATTTCCGCGATACTGGTCTGCTGATAGCATCCCTTGACGATGAAGCGCAGGAGGATCTTCGCGCAAACAGGAATTTCGGCACATACAAGGGCGCGATTTATGAGAATATAATAGGTGATATGCTTGTTAAGCAGGGATATGAGTTGTACTTCTACAAGAACGGGCAGGGCACGCTGGAGATGGACTTTTTTGTCAGAGACAGGGACTCTCTTGTTCCTGTGGAAGTGAAGGCGAAGAATGGTGCAACCGCATCGCTGATAAACCTGATAACCAAGGGCAAGTATCCCGATGTCAGATATGGAATCAAGCTGGCAGAGAGGAATATCGGATACGGGAACGGATTCTACACATTTCCGTATTTCCTCACCTTCCTGCTGAAACGGTTCCTACGCGAAAAATAATCAGTCCCATTTCCCGTTGTACATATCCACCATGTTCTGGGCGTGTTCCGCCATCATGTCCCTCAGTTCCTGAGGCTCCAGAACCTCCACGTGGTCGTTGCATTCCAGCAGACGCCGTTCCAAATCCCATGTCGGAGCCATAAAATAGTGGTAGATGGAGTAATCCTCATGCTCCGTTTTTTGCAACAAAACGTATATAGCAATAACCCAATACTGCGATTTCTACAATATGAGAAAAAAAGCGACAGACATCACTGCCTGCCGCCAAAATTGAATTTCCTTATTACTTAA
>JAZQPD010000126.1:0-11686 GCA_045628285.1 Bacteroidaceae bacterium | reverse complement strand
AAGAAACCTTGCATCATCTGTTTGTACTCATCCTTTGTCATTGGTTGGGGCATGTTCTTGTTGACTCCGTCGACGAAATGTGAACAATAGTCAATCATCTCGTCCATAGTACATTCCTTGGTGAATTTGCCGTCGTTGAAGTAGAACTTGCAATAGTCGAAGTTGATTGTTCCATCGGCATTTGTACCACAATCTTCGTCCTTGTTTAGCGGCATTCCGCAACTCTGGCAGAATTGTGGCAACTGCCCCTCTTGGAGAGCCTTCTCCTTTTGAGGAAAAGTAGCATCGTATGCTTCAAATGCTTCTGGATTCTCGTCTGCAACAAAATAGCCTTTCGGTGTGTGATATGTGCCTTTCGTTCCGTTGAGATATCCTTCGGTCAGTTCTTGTGCAAGGAAATAAGGTACTTCTGCATCTTCCGGCTCGCCGTGATAATGAATGCCCAAAGTACTTGCAACGACGAATCCTGCGTGTTTGTAGAAATCTATGTTTCCCTCCATGCAAATCACTCCGATGCCCATTTTCCTTGCCTCATCCAATGCGTATTGCAGTAATTTCAATCCATATCCCTTTCGCTTATATTCCGGGAGAATACTGATTGGTCCGAAAGTCCAGGCAGGCAGGACTTCCCCCTCTTCCTTGACGATTTCTGCCTTTGAGAACATCACGTGACCTATAATCTTTCCATCCTCCTCCATCACGAAGTCAAGTTCCGAAATGAAGTCAGGGTTGTTGCGATATTGATTGAGCACATAATGCTCCACGCATCCTGGACGGTACACATTCCAGAATGCCTCACGAGTGAGTTCCTCCACCTCGCGATAATCCTTTGGCTGTTCTAATCGTATATTCATAATTTTATTCATTTATAATTCCAGTCTCATTACTCTTAACGGACAGGTACTTCCGCCTCCGAGTACTTCGTCAATTATGATGTCGCCTGTTGGTTTGAACCCGCATTTCTCCATTACACGTCCAGATGCAACATTGTCAATGAAATGTCCGGCAATCATAGATGCGAAATCCTCATTTTCACGTACATAATCCGTCATCATCTGCAACGCCTCAGTACAGATGCCTTCGTTCCAGTAAGGTTTGCCTACCCAGTAGCCCACGAGGGGTTCGCCTTTACGAGCCGGTAGATTCGACTCAAATTCAGGAATATAGCCCATGGCACCAATGGCTTCCCCAGTCTCTTTCAGCACGATTGCCCAAGTGGTTTCATTGTGAAACTCTGTTCTGATTACCTCCAGGCTCTCTCCCACCGACTTGTGAGGTGGCCATCCGGCACGAGCCCCGACGTCAGGGTCGCTTGCATATTTATACAACGCCTCAGCATCACTTTCCTCCCAATATCGCAGCAGTATTCTTTCAGATTCCATAATACACATATTTTTTGCAAATGTACGAAAAATCCTCCTAACCTGCTCCCTTCGCACCACAAATTATAAAAAATCTGCCTCAAGGTTGCGGCAGACTAATGTTTTAATCAGAACCTGCTTAAGTTCACTCAATCGGAATCTGGATGATTGAAACCCACTTTTCGGGATCTTCCTGATTCCAGGCACCGTCGACATAGCAGGTTCGAGGCTGACCGGCAATCTTCATGCCCTGTTCTTCGATGTAGCGGAACGCTTCAGTATAGGACTCATAGAAACGCTCGTAAGGACCTACATGCTTCATGCAGAGTGCCTTCGGAATCATAGGCAGGTGCTTGAACTGAATGAGTTCGCTGTCCTCACCCATTTCCTCTACCTGCTCGCAATATTCAATGTCGATGTCGGTAGGCTTATACTCCTTTTCATGCTCTATGGTGAAGCAATAGCCCGGAGGTGGACATTTGCACCCAAGTCGTTGCATCTCAGGACCAATCTTCTCGTAGCAGAGAGGACCCAATGCTGCGTATTCAGGTATTACTTCGCGATGACTTGCCACGATGATTTCGGGCAGTGATTGAATCGAAAATTTTTCCATTGTCTTGATTTCCTTGCGGGAATCTCTCCATTCGAGCAGTTTCTTCCTTCGCTCAATCAACTGGCGGAGTTGTTGTTCTGTGCTTCGAATCTTCTCATTCAGTTGTCGGAGGCTTGGAGTGTGATGGTCAAACTCGTAGAGTTCCTTTATCTCGTCGAGTGTGAACCCCAGCCTCTGCAAGTCACGGATGGCGTTCAACTTCTGTATCTGGTCGAGACAGTAGTAGCGATAGCCCGTCCATTCATCCACCTCGTCAGGCAGCAGGAGCCCTTTCTGTTCGTAGTGGCGCAAAGTCTTCACAGTCACCTGCATCATCTGAGAGAATTCCCCGATTTTTAATTTAGTTTTTTCACTCATAATCGTACGATCTTTTGCTAAGCATCTGCAAAGTTAATGCCTTCCCCAAGGGACGAGTCAAGGAAAATCAAAAATTTAACACAAATTTAACGCTTTCGCTTCTTCAAGGTGCCTTTGAGAATACGGTCGCGAGCACACCTTACGGCAGGCTTGTAGTATTCCATCTCCATGCCCTCCACAGTCCTGATGAGTTCCTCCATCAGTTCCGGATAGAAGCCCGACATGTAATACGCCAGTTTCATGCACACGGCCTGAATTCCAGGCAGTTCGTTCACATCAGTCATGTGGCCGATGCAGAAATCAAGGAAATCGGTCCGCAAGTCATCTTCCTCCATCTTCAACCGTTCTATTATGTTGAGCGAAAGCCGGCGCACAGACGAATTGTCGGTCGCCAAAGCAAGGTCAACCAGTTCGTGAAGCATAGGCTGCAACTGACTCAGTTCCTCATCGGTCGCCTTCGTGAGAGACCAGAACATATTGCGAGCCACCTGATAGTCTGCATCATACATGAAACACTTGGCAAACTCGGCAAATTCCTTTGTCGCTTTCACCTTATTATATATGGCCAAAGCCTCGCCTTCACTGCAACTGCCCAACAATTCTTCCCTATTGATGTTCATACATACCTAATTTCTATTGCAAAGTTAATATTTTTGTGCAACATAACGCGCATACTGCTCAATTAAATGACAGACTAATGTCATCTCAATGCCAACGAACGTTCGCAACACCTCGCATCAATTGAAGAAAACAATCGCTATTACGCACAAAACTATCCACGCATTATTAACAAGTATATACCACCTGTTATTAACGTCTATATACTACCTGTTAATAACAGCTATATACTACCTGTTAATAACGTCTATGTACTACCTGTTAATAACGTCTATATAGTACCTGTTAATTACGTCTATATACTACTTGTTAATAATGCGTAGGTAATTATCATACTTTATCCAACTAATATTCTTCGTAGTGCAGGCTATTGTTCTTCGTAGTACAAGCTATTGTCCTTTGGAATCCAAGCGCCATGAGTCATATATATGACAGCAGAGAGCCAGAACTCCTTGCGGATAAATACACGGACAATAAATATTATGGGATTATAACGGAAACTTGGTAAACGTGTCAAACGGACCTGCGTACTATGAAAACGGAGAGTTCGTAGAGTAGGTACATCGGTACGGAGACCACCATAAGGGTGAACACATCGGTGGTGGGTGTTATCACGGCTGCAACGGCCACGATGGCCACGATGGCATGGCGGCGGTAGTGGGTCATGTAGTCGGCCTTGAGGAATCCGAGTTTGGCGAAGAGCCAGCTGAGCACTGGCATCTCGAATACAAGTCCGAGGGTGAGGGTCATGGCAAAGAGTGTGGAGATGTAGGAATCAAGTGTGATGGTGTTTTCAACAGATTCGTCCACCTGGTAGTTTCCGAGGAAGTCGATTATGAACGGAAACACAACAAAATAGCTGAAGAGTGCTCCTGCCAAGAACATCAGATAGCCGCCTCCGCATACCCTGACGACATAACGCCTCTCGTCGGCATAGAGGGCAGGAGAGATAAAGCGGAAAAGCTGATATAGTATGTAAGGTGATGCCACGAGAAAGCCTGCGAAGAACGCAACTTTCATGTGGATGATGAATTGCTGGGTAAGTTCGGTGTTTATGAGCCGGATGTCGGCGTTAGGTGCCAGGACGACGGCAAAGAGCTCGTCCTTGAAGCAAAATGCAACGACTGCAAAAAGCAGTGTCACGATGAGTATGCGGACAATGACTGTCCGCAACTCATCGAGATGTTCCCAGAAAGACCCCTCAGGATTATTTGTCATTACCTTTATTGTCGTCCTGACTGGATTCCTTCGTTGTTTCGTTCATTCCTTCCTTGAAACTCTTGACTCCCTTGCCAAGTCCCTTCATGAGTTCAGGAATCTTCTTGCCGCCAAAGAGGAGCAAGACTATGAGGGCAACTATCAGGATTTCCTGAAATCCGATTCCAATGCCACTCAAGAATAAAGTCTGTATCATATTAATCCTTGCTTGAGTTTTTCTACGAATTTATTGATGCTGAGCATCTGGTCGGGTATTGATATCTGCTGAGGGCAATGTTCCACACAGGTTCCACAGGATATGCAGTGATCGGCCTGTCGTACTGCCGGAATGTCGTTGTCGTAACCTTCCAGGAATGTCTCGTGGTCGTCCTTATGCTTGTTGTAATAGCTGAACACTCCCGGAATGTCTATGCCATAAGGGCAAGGCATGCAATACTGGCATCCTGTACAAGGAATCCTCGGATTGCTCATCATCTCCCTTGTCACATACTCGAGGAATGCCTTCTCCTCGTCGGTCAGAGGCTTGAGTGGGCAGAAGGTCTTCAGATTGTCCTGCAGATGCTCAAGGTATGTCATTCCGCTGAGGGCAGTCAGCACGGCAGGTGCTGTTCCGCAGAAACGGAAAGCCCATGAGGCAATACTCCTGTCAGGTTCGCGTTCCTTCATTTCCTTCGCAAGGTTGGTTGCCACATTTGCAAGACGTCCGCCAAGGAGCGGTTCCATGATAACTACAGGAATGTTCCTCTCAGCAAGGGCTTCATAAAGATGCTTTGCCTGGGAATTGGATATCCAGTCGAAGTAGTTCATCTGAATCTGGACAAAATCCCAGTGGTACACGTCGTGCAACTCTATGACCTGGTCAAACACAGCCGTATCTCCATGAAATGAGAAACCGAGATTGCGGATCCTGCCTTCCTCACGTTCCTTCACAAGGAAATCGAGCATGCCGTTGTCCACGAAACGGTGGTTGAAGTCATTCATGCTGCCACCTATTGCATGAAGGAGATAATAGTCAATGTATGACACCTGAAGATACTTCATCGAATCAAGATACATCTGTTTCGATGCTTCATGGCTCTGAGTGGATGGATCGAAGTTAGACAACTTCGTTGCCACATAGAAGTCTTCGCGCTTGTGGCGGCTCAGGGCTATGCCTGTAGATTCCTCTGATTTGCCCTGACAATATACAGGCGATGTGTCATAATAGTTCACACCGTATTTCATAGCCTCATCAATGAGGTGGTTAACCTGTTCCTGGTCAATGACATCGGGATCATCGTCCTTTGACTTCTCGAGCATAGGCAGACGCATCATGCCATATCCGAGCAACGACACCTTGTCGCCAGTATTGGGATTCGTACGGTAGGTCATCTCGCCAAGCGAATCGCCATCGAAGACCTCAGAACTGCCATTATTGGTTTTGCAACCAGCGAGAGCAACTGCTCCTACTGCAGCACTTCCTGCTCCCAGTTTCTTCAAAAAATCTCTTCTATTCATAGTTTCTTGTGTACTTCATGACCTTCTACTCTGATTGCACTTACAGGACGGGACGGACAGAGATACTCACATGCACCGCATCCGATGCATTTTGCCTCGTCGACTACTGGAATAAGGTGTCCATGCCTGTTATTGACCATGGATATTGCCCCGACCGGACAATGGCGGGCACAACTGCCGCAGGCATCGCCTGATGAGAGTTTCACACAGCTTTTCCTGTGGACAACAGCATGTCCTATCTGGATTTCCTTCTTGTCTATCTTAGTGATGGGACGGATAGCCCCTGCCGGACATACCTCGGAACACTTGGTGCATTCCGGACGGCAGAATCCCAGTTCGTATGACGATTCCGGCTGCATGAGTGTCATGATATTGCCCGAAGGGCGCAAAACCTTGTTAGGGCATGCCGACACGCACAGCTGACAAGCCGTACAGTGCTGATGAAAATGTCTGAAGCTCAATGCCCCCGGTGGGACAATAGGGGTAAGACGATGAGGAGCAATCTTGTCCTCAACCTCTGCAAGGCCACCGTCTACCTTTCCCTTCTGAGCATAGGCATAGCCGGCTGCCATAATGCCAGCCACAGTAAGGAACCGGCGCCTGGAACCGTCAGCACAGGAGTCATCATTCCGGCAATCCTGACTGGCAGCAGGTGCTTTGGTCCTCAATGTGTATCTTATTGCGCCCTGGCGGCATTTATTGATACAATCCATACATACGACACAGCGCGACATGTCGATGCTGTGTTCCTCTGGATTGATGCATGATGCCTTACAGTTTCTGGCACATGACTTGCAGCCATTGCATTTGCTCACATCGATGACCGGACGGAAAAGTGAGAATCCAGACAACATGCCGAGGGTAGTTCCCACCGGACATATCGTATTGCAATATGTCCTTCCGTTGCGCCATGACAATACCGCAATGACAAGGAAGGAAACCAGAGCAACAAGTCCGACGAGGAGTGTTGGACGAATAATGCTCTGAACCATCCTGCCGTAGCTGCCATATGGTGCCAGCAGTGTTGCAAACCCTGTAGCACCAGAGATGAGCATTACAATGAACAGCAGCAGGACAACATATCTCAAGGATTTCTTCGCAGGTGAATAGGTATATGGATTCTTCGGATTCTTTTTCGCCTTCCTGCCAAATGCTGCAACTATATCCTGCAGGATGCCCAAAGGACAGACAACAGAACAATATACCCTTCCAAACAGGCAGGTAAGCAGTACTATGGCAAGAATCACGACAAGATTAAGGGCAAGAACTGCAGGCAAGAACTGCAATTTAGCCAACCATGCAAGCCAAGGGAAATTGGCTGGCGAACAAAGCAACAGGGTGATACCGATAAAAAAGACTGTTGCCAAAATGATTCTAATGTTCCTGAGCATACGGGTTAAGGGTGCAAAAACGCCCCGTCGGAAGCGGCGAGGCGTTACCATTATTCATTATTCACTATCGTTGTCAAAGCGGTTGAATGCAACCGTAGGGTCAAATGTAGAGCGACGCATTTCAAGCATCTCTTCCTTAGAGGTAACTACGAGTTTGTCAAATTCACGCAGACCTGTACCTGCAGGAATCAAGTGACCGCAGATTACGTTTTCCTTCATACCTTCGAGGAAGTCAACCTTGCCGCTGATTGCAGCCTCGTTGAGAACCTTTGTGGTTTCCTGGAATGATGCTGCAGACATGAAGCTTGAGGCACCGAGGGCAGCACGGGTAATACCCTGAAGAATCTGGGTGGCAGTTGCAGGAACGGCATCACGTACAGAGACAGTCTTCAGGTCACGACGCTTGAGGTTAGAGTTCTCGTCACGCAACTTGCGTGCTGTAACAATCTGTCCCGAATGGAGAATCTCAGAATCACCTGGATCGGTTACTACCTTCTTGCCCCAGATTCGGTCGTTCTCCTCGGCGAATGCCAGCTTGTCGACAATACCACCCTCAAGGAATGTGGTGTCACCAGGATCGTTTACCTGCAGTTTGCGCATCATCTGACGGACAATGATTTCGAAATGCTTGTCGTTGATGGCAACACCCTGCATACGGTATACATCCTGAACCTGATTGACGATATATTCCTGTACAGCCGTAGGACCCTTGATGGCAAGGATGTCGGCTGGAGTTATAGCACCGTCAGAGAGCGGTGTACCGGCACGGACATAATCGTTCTCCTGAACGAGAATCTGTTTGGAAAGCGGAATGAGGTACTTCTTCACGTCACCTACCTTTGAAGTAAGGATTACCTCACGGTTACCACGCTTAACCTTGCCCATAGTAATTTCACCGTCAATTTCAGCAACGATTGCCGGATTTGAAGGATTACGAGCCTCGAAGAGTTCTGTTACTCGTGGGAGACCACCAGTAATGTCGGCAGCAGTACCGACGCTGCGAGGGATCTTTACGAGAACCGTACCAGCCTTGATCTTCTGCCTGTTATCAACCGTGATGTGAGCATTGA
Source organism: Bacteroidaceae bacterium (assembly GCA_045628285.1). Classification (GTDB taxonomy): domain Bacteria; phylum Bacteroidota; class Bacteroidia; order Bacteroidales; family Bacteroidaceae; genus Colivivens. The sequence continues at coordinate 3,561 of JAZQPD010000126.1, read as the reverse complement.
TAGGGAAGTTGTATGTTCTGAGTACATTGCCTTCCTTGTCAAGAATGTGACACATCGGGACAATATTCTTGTCGCGAGATTCTATGACGATTCGGTCGCGGAGTCCTGTTGTTTCATCCTGGTCGACACGATATGTTACGTTTTCTTCAACTCCCTCAAATTCCACCTTTCCATCAAACTCAGAGATGATAACTGCATTGAATGGGTCCCATGTGGCAATGAGTTCACCAGCCTCTACGATATCGTCATGCTTGTGGTAGAGTGTCGAGCCATATGGTACACTGACGTTTGAAAGAACGATGCCTGTGTTCACATCTACAAAGCGAAGTTCGGCAAGACGACCTACAACGACTGTTGCATCCTTGTGGCCTTCCTCAGGACGATTGATTGTACGGAGTTCCTCGAATTCGAGACGGCTTCTGTTCTTTGCCTTTATCTGTGCATTGGTCGATGCAGAACCGGCCAGACCTCCAGCGTGGAATGTACGCAGAGTCAGCTGTGTTCCCGGTTCACCAATAGCCTGTGCTGCTATGACACCGACTGCCTCACCCTTCTGGACCATACGCTGAGTGGCAAGGTTACGTCCGTAGCATTTCATGCATACGCCATGCTTGCTTTCGCATGTGAGGACTGAGCGAATTTCAACGCTTTCAATTCCACTGTCTTCAATTTCCTTTGCAAGGCGATCCGTGATTTCCTCGCCAGAGGCAACGATGAGTTCACCCGTCTTAGGGTTGTGGACATCATGGACGGACACCCTACCAAGAATTCTCTCTGCAAGAGAGGCAACGATACGGTCACCGTCCTTGAGTGCCGTACATGTAAGACCTCTGAGTGTACCGCAGTCTTCCTCTGTGATGATGACGTCATGGCTTACGTCAACAAGACGACGGGTAAGATATCCTGCATCGGCAGTCTTCAATGCAGTATCTGCCAGACCCTTACGGGCTCCGTGAGTAGAGATGAAGTACTCGAGCACTGACATACCCTGCTTGAAATTGGAGAGGATTGGGTTTTCGATTGTGTTGTTGTCTTCATTACCTGCACGCTGAGGTTTTGCCATCAATCCTCGCATACCTGCCAACTGGGCAATCTGGTCGTTAGAACCACGGGCTCCAGAGTCAAGCATCATGAACACAGCATTGAATCCCTGATTATCTTCTGTCATGGTCTTGAGCAATGAAGCCTTAACCTTGTCATTGACTTCTGACCATGTTGCAATTACCTTGTTGTAGCGTTCCTTTTCTGTGATAAGACCGAAGGCATACTGCTGCGAGATTTCCTCAATCTGGTCGTTTCCGGCATCGATAAGAGACTGACGGTCTGCCGGCTCGATGATGTCATTGAGGTTGAATGACAGACCTCCCTCGTATGCCTTTCTGTATCCGAGATTCTTTACACCGTCAAGGAACTGACAAGCACGGGCCATACCCACGCCCTTGATAACCTTTGCAATAATCTTCTTGAGAGCCTTCTTGCCCACAACCTCATTGACATAACCTACCTCATCAGGAACAATTTCATTGATGATGATTCTACCCACGGTGGTTTCTACCATCTTCCTCACGAGGATTCCGTCCTCATCAATGTCGTTTACTATACACTTAATAGGTGCATGTACGTCACAGCGGCCTTCGTTGTAGGCAATGAGTGCTTCCTCCGGTCCGTAGAAAGAAAGTCCCTCTCCCTTAGTTCCGGGACGCATCTTGGAAATATAGTACAGTCCAAGAACCATATCCTGTGAAGGAACCGTAATCGGGTCACCACTTGCAGGAGAAAGAATGTTATGGCTCTGGAGCATTAACAGCTGAGCTTCAAGGACTGCTTCATTGGACAGTGGGAGATGGACTGCCATCTGGTCACCATCGAAGTCGGCATTGAATGCTGTACATGCCAACGGGTGAAGCTGAATTGCCTTTCCTTCAATCATGATTGGCTGGAATGCCTGAATACCCAGTCGGTGAAGTGTAGGAGCACGGTTGAGCAGTACCGGATGTCCCTTCATAACATATTCCAGGATATCCCAGATCTGAGGATCACGACGGTCAACCATCTTCTTTGCCGACTTGACAGTCTTTACAAGTCCACGCTCTATGAGTTTGCGGATGATAAATGGCTTGAAGAGTTCTGCAGCCATCTGCTTTGGAATACCGCACTCACCCATCTTAAGTTCAGGGCCTACGACGATAACTGAACGTGCAGAATAGTCAACACGCTTACCGAGCAGATTCTGGCGGAAACGACCTTGCTTACCCTTTAGGGAATCGGACAAAGACTTAAGAGGACGATTGCTTTCGCTCTTGACGGCACTTGCCTTACGGGAGTTGTCGAACAGGCTGTCGACAGCTTCCTGAAGCATACGCTTCTCGTTTCTGAGGATTACCTCTGGAGCCTTTATCTCAATCAGTCTCTTCAGACGATTATTACGGATGATTACCCTTCTATAAAGGTCGTTCAGATCTGATGTTGCAAAACGTCCGCCATCCAATGGTACCAATGGACGTAAATCCGGAGGTGTGACAGGGATATTGTGCATGATCATCCATTCAGGTTTGTTCCTGCCCTTGGATGCACGGAATGATTCTACAACCTGAAGGCGTTTCAGGGCTTCAGTCTTTCTTTGCTGGGATGTGTCCTGATTTGCTCTATCACGAAGCTGATATGACAATTCATCAAGGTCAAGACGACTGAGCATCATCTCGATTGCCTCCGCACCCATCAGGGCAACGAACTTATTAGGATCGTCGTCAGGAAGACTCTGGTTACCCTGTGGCAAATTATCGATGATGTCCCAGTACTGTTCTTCTGTTATAAGTTCACCTTCGGCAATTCCGTTTTCCTCATCCTGTGCAACTCCTGCCTGAATTATGACATAGCGCTCATAATATATTATGGAATCCAGATGCTTGGTTGGAAGTCCAAGGAGATACCCAATCTTGTTAGGAAGTGAACGGAAATACCATATATGTGCAACAGGAACGACAAGAGCAATATGACCTGTACGCTCACGGCGTACCTTCTTCTCCGTTACCTCAACACCACATCTGTCACAGACAATACCTTTATAGCGGATACGCTTGTACTTTCCGCAATGGCATTCATAGTCCTTCGTAGGTCCGAAGATACGTTCGCAGAAAAGACCGTCGCGTTCCGGTTTATATGTACGATAGTTGATGGTTTCCGGTTTCAGAACTTCACCATGTGAGTTTTCCAGAATTTCCTCAGGTGAAGCAAGACCAATGCTGATCTTGGTGAAACGTGTATTTACTTTTGATTCTTTCTTAAAAGCCATATTATGTACTAATTAATCTGTACAATGTACTATTTTTACTTTTCTATGTACAATATTATTCGAGAGATACGCTAAGGCCGAGACCGCGTAATTCATGAAGTAATACATTAAGAGACTCAGGAATACCTGGAACTGGCATCGGACTGCCCTTGACGATTGATTCGTATGCCTTGGAACGGCCGACAACATCGTCTGACTTGATAGTAAGGATTTCCTGAAGTACATGTGATGCACCGAAAGCCGCAAGTGCCCATACTTCCATTTCTCCG
>JAZQPD010000125.1:0-8719 GCA_045628285.1 Bacteroidaceae bacterium | reverse complement strand
GGTCATTAACTGGGTACGAAGTGCCCAGATATAGAACTAACCCTTAGGAGGTGTCTGGAAGACACTACCTTGTTCTGTTGGTAAGGTACTGCCCTCCAGGCAGATTTCTTATGTTTTCTTGTCCAGGGGCGTTGCCCCTGGCTACTCAAAGTATTGGCTTCCAGCCAAATGTCCATATGCTAAAGTTGAGTAATTTAAAACATTAATGTTGAAATAAAATAATGTAAATCAATAGTATACAAACTTTAGAAACTTGAATAAAATATTAATCGATGTATATAAAAATGATAAAGGCCTATATTCAGAAGGACGCACCGTTGACATTATAAATCCAAATAAGGGCGCAATTATTCCATCGCAACTCCATCATGACCTCGGCATTGTCGCTAAAATATCAAACTGCCAATTTTAAAGATATCAGGTGGTCGGTATGGACTTTTTTTGAATAATTCTTTGTGCATTCGTGTTTTTTCTATACCTTTGCTGTTGTTTTTCGGACTTACCCAGGGCAGAACGAGATTATTCATTACTAACAATACATTTTATGGCTAACAAGATTCATATTTTAGATAGAGACTTCGAGGTGTTTATTACTGACGATGTTATTCAGGAGAAGGTAAAGGCAGTAGCAGAAAGACTGAACAGGGACTATGCAGGCAAGAATCCTGTAATGGTGTGCATCCTGAACGGGGCATTTGTGTTTGCTTCTGACCTGGTTCGTTACATCACGACTTTCCAGCCGGAAATTCTTTTTGCACGTTTCGCATCCTATGATGGGGTGAAGACTACTGGAACGGTAAGGGAACTGATGGGCGTGAGTGCAAATCTTGCAGGACGCGATGTGATTATCGTGGAGGATATTGTCGATACTGGTATCACGATGAAGAATGTCATTCCGCTTTTCAAGGGACGTGGTGCCGATAATGTTGCCATCTGCGCATTCCTTGTTAAGCCTGGAAAACTGCAGGTGGACCTCAAGGTGGACTATCCTGCAATGGAGATTCCGAATGATTTTATTGTCGGCTACGGACTTGACTATAACGGCATGGGTCGCAATTACAGAGATATCTACAGGGTTGTGGAAGATGAAAATTAGGATATAAATGAAGAATATTATTATTTTCGGTGCACCTGGCTCTGGCAAGGGCACATACAGTGATGAGATTGTAAACAGGTACGGAATGGGACATATCTCTACGGGAGACGTGCTTCGTGCAGAAATTAAGAATGGTACAGAACTTGGCAAGCTGGCAAAGGGCATTATCGACAAGGGGCAGTTGATTCCTGACGAACTGATGATTGACATCCTTGCAAAGGTCTATGACGGGCAGGTTCCTGGCAAGGGGGTAATCTTTGACGGTTTTCCCCGTACAATCGCTCAGGCTGAGGCTCTCAAGAAGATGCTCTCGGAAAGAGGTCATGAACTGGGAAACATGATTGAACTGATTGTAGACGAGGAAACCCTTATGATCCGTCTGCTCAACCGTGCCAAGGAGCAGGGTAGGGCTGACGATAACGAGGAGACGATAAAAGCCCGTTTTCAAGTGTACCATCAGCAGACGGAACCTCTGGCAGAATGGTTTGAGAAAGAGGGTGTGCGCCATACTTTCACATGGAAAGGCGACAAGCAGGTCATGCTGAATGAGATTTTCGCTTTCCTGGATGGTGAGAAATAGACCACCATTTGCTAACGGCCAATTGTATATAAGCCAAAACAATGACATAAATGCCAGACAGCAACTTCATAGACTACGTAAGAATCTACTGTCGCTCGGGTAAGGGCGGACGTGGATCGGCTCACATGCACAGGGCGAAATATGTGCCAAAGGGTGGTCCTGATGGCGGTAACGGAGGGAATGGCGGTAGTGTGATAATGAGGGGAAACCGTAATTACTGGACTCTCCTGCACCTGAGATACGAACGCCATGTGTTTGCTGAACACGGTGCTGACGGCTATGAGAACAGAAGTACTGGCAAGAAGGGTGCTGACAAGGTGATCGAGGTGCCTCTTGGCACAATGGCATTCGATGCAGGGACTCATGAGTTCATTGCCGAGGTGATGGAGGATGGTCAGGAAGTCATGCTGCTGAAAGGCGGTAGGGGAGGACTTGGCAATTTCAACTTTGCCACCCCTACGAACCAGGCTCCAAGATATGCGCAGCCAGGTGAGCCTGCTCAGGAGCAGGAAATCATACTGGAACTGAAATTGCTGGCAGACGTAGGACTGGTGGGATTTCCGAATGCGGGAAAATCGACATTGGTGTCGTCTGTATCTGCAGCAAAGCCAAAAATTGCAAATTATCCATTTACGACACTCGAGCCTTCGTTGGGCATAGTTCCGTACAGGGATAACAAGTCGTTCGTGATAGCTGACATCCCAGGCATAATAGAAGGGGCGAGTCAGGGCAAGGGACTTGGTCTGCGCTTTCTTCGTCATATTGAAAGAAATTCGTTGCTGCTCTTCATGATTCCTGGTGATTCCGACGACATCAGGCATGACTATGAGATTCTCCTTAACGAACTGGCAACGTATAATCCTGAACTGCTCGACAAGAAGAGGGTGCTCGCCATTTCCAAGTGCGACCTCATTGATGATGAACTTCTGGAAATGCAGCAGGCCACAATGCCCGAAGGAATTCCTTCGGTTGCAATATCGGCTGTTACCGGCAGTGGACTGGAGCATCTGAAGGATATTCTTTGGAGGGAACTGAATTTCGAAGGCGAATGACAGATACTTGGGAATTGGGACAGACGGGTGAGGAACTGGCTGCTGACTATCTCGCAAAACACGGATACCAGATTCTTCATCATAACTGGAACCTGCATCGTGGATGTGAACTCGATCTTGTTGCAAGGAAGAATGGCGAACTGCATTTCATAGAGGTAAAGACCCGTAGGCATGTATCGGATACATTCGGTTCGCCTGAAGAGGCTGTAGATGCCAGAAAACAGAGGCATATACAATCTGCCATCGCTTATTATACCTCCTACTATAGGATAGAGCAGGATACTCCCATTCACCTTGACGTAATCGCAATCATCTATCGTAGTGACGATGATTACGAACTGAAATTACTTGAAGACGTCTATTTCTTTGAATTCTCACGCTCACAATATAAAGGGCGTCAGCGTGGATGGAGATATAGATGACTGATGGTCAGTCCATGACCATCACTGCCTCGAACATGGTCCTTACGGCCGACTCGCTGACTCCTATGCGACAGAGATATGGTGCATAGTTCCAGAAGTCTTTGCTGAATTTCATCCTGCCTTCATTCTCGCTGACAGCTGATGAGATGTAGTGTTGCTGCGCGGCCTTGTATTGCGAATATGCCTCACGCAATTCATTTTTTGCAAGCAGTATGTGTCCGATACCCAATTCTGCATTGAGGTCGCCCTTGTCGGCACATTTAAGGTACTCTTTCTCTGCTTTGTCGAAGGACTTGGTCATGAGCAGTCCCCATGCCAGCATCTGGTGTCCCAACAGATTCTCCTCGTCGAGGTATGTCACCTTATATAGTAAAGGTATGGACTTGCCGTATTCTTCCAGGGCAAAGAAACACTCTGCCTTCTTGCTGACGAATTTCAAGTCGTCGGGATTGGATGCAATCAAGCGGTCCAAATACAGAATAGCCTCACTGTATTTCTTGTCGTCGAATGTGATTTGTGAAAGATGAAGCGTGGTCCAGTGAGAGTCGGGGTTCAACTGGTCTGCAATGTGGAGACATCTGAATGCATTGGTGAAATCGCTGGTTTTCTGATAGCAGAATCCAATCTTCTGCCACAGGTCGGCATCCTCTTCGCGTTCTTTTGGGTCGAGGAACAGAAACATGTCCAGAGCATCCTCGTAGAGGGCTTTGCGCATGAAGAACTCGGCAAGGTTCAGTATGTGTTCCCTTTGCTGGAGAATGCTCCCGAATGCCTGACGATGCAAGGGTGAAAAATTTGACAGATTGCTTTCAAAGGGATTGGTGAATTGCTGGTGATATGGATAGATTGTGAAAAACCGGTATAGGTCCTGTACATATTTCCGTGCTACATCATCGCTCTTTTCTCCCTTAATGATGGCATTGCGGTCGTTTTCCTCATCTGCAATCAGGTCGTCAAGTTTCATGTCGTCGGGAAGTTGTTGGGCCAGTTGTCCCTTGATGACATCTGAGCCCATGCCACCCATCTGCCCGAACATGAGAGCGAAGGAGTACTTGTCGGAACTGCAGAATGGTGTCACCTTCAGTAGTTTGCACACCAGGGAATCTTTGGTGGCAGATTGTATTTCGGGATGCTCTGCTGAGAACGGCAGCAACCAGTTCTGCATTTTTTGGAAGAAAGGAAAATTTTTCAGTTGCCGGAATGTGGCCATATAAATGTCTGCACCTTCCATTTGCAACTGTGCCATCTGGCGGATCTTTTTTTCTGCCTTTTTGTCAGCCTTGCTGTTGCGAATCCATTCGGGATTCTCTCCGTTGCCGGTGAGTGCATCGTCGAGTTCCTGAATACCCATCTCGGTCTGTTTGAAATGGGTGCTGGCAAGTATTGCCGGCATGATGTCGTTTCGCATCTTGTCGGTGACGGAGTCGGTCATCTTGCTGTATTGCAATGCAATATGTGCGCTGAAGAACTGACGGACAAACTGGGCGTTGTCGGCAAGTATGGAGAGTCGTTCCGTTACCTGAGGGTATTGGTGCATTCTGGAATCGTATCTTCTGAGAATCAATATGATACCGACCAATGCCCGCTGACTGACTTCAAGGTCTTCGTTGTTGTATGCGCTGAAGAGGAATGTGAGTTTCCTTATGTCAAACATCTCGTAAAGTGCGAGTGTGACTGCTGAGACAACAAGCGGATATTGCCTCTTGTCGAGTTCTACCACTTCGCAGATGTGTCTGTGTTCACTGTCGATCCATAAGCCTGATGCCCATACCCGGTCGAATATGTCCGTATCGGCGTTGTTGACGGCCTTTACGTATTGGTCGTTAGGTGCTTTAAGAATGCGTATCCTACGATTGGCACTGTCGTTTATGCTGTATGCCTCCTGTATGAATCCAACAAGTGCTTTTTTGTCAGACTGAATCTCGCCTGTAATCTGCACGCGAAGATATGCCTTGTAGTTCTGCTGCAAGGTATGGAAGGCTTCAGCAAGTGTGGCATCTCTAAGGCTTTCTATTTTTGCCTTCATCAGTTCAAGTGCCTCTGCCAGCTTACTTTCTGCAAGAAGACTATATATATTTGGAATCATTGCTTTCCTGTTTTGTTGCCAATGCGGAGTTTGGCGATGTTGTAGGCTTGAACTATCTTTCTGATGTCGTCCTGTCGCACTTTGTTAATGGAGTCGTTCACGATGGCGTGGAACCTCTGCGGACATATCTGTTCTGTTGTCATCACCCGGTTTGCGCCTGAGTCTACACACATGGTCGCCCAGGGCTCGGGCAGTATGGCTCCGTCGTATTGTCCCTGAACAAGCATGTTTGCTCTGATGCGTATGTTGTTGATTTGGGGACGGTTGAGTTCATCGTGCCGGAGGTGTGCCTTTTCGGTTATCTTGTCTGCAAAATTGTCTAGTGCGGAATTTCTTGTCAGAGCCACAATCTTCTCTGAAAGGCTGTTGATATTCTTTACTCTCGCTTTCCTTGACATTACGAGCGATAGGACCATCTTGTCGTTGAGCACACTGATGATGCTGTCGGAGTCGCATTCTGAGAGGAGGAAAGCCATCCTCATGGAGTCCACTATTTCCATCTGAGACCATCCCTTTGTGAATGCAGTATCAGCATCCATCTCCGATTCGAATAGGTGCAGTTTCACTCTTACACCCAATGAATCATACAGCCCACAGGAATCTGCATACATAAAGGCATGGCATTCCTCAACGGGAAGGACTGCAATGTGAAAAGCCGATGAGTCGTAGTCCGACTCATGGGTTTGTGTGCCGTTTTCATTACATGCGAGCATGATGCAGGCAATCATGAAAATGGATATGTGTATGATTTTTCTCACGTATCTGATTACTGAACTGCAGCAACACCTGGGAGAATCTTGCCTTCAATGGCCTCGAGAAGTGCGCCGCCACCAGTTGAAATGTAAGATACCTTGTCTGCCAGTCCGAACTTGTTGCAGCAAGCAACGGAGTCGCCACCACCGATGAGTGAGAATGCACCTTCTGCTGTTGCCTCAGCGATTGCATCACCTACAGCACGGCTACCGGCACAGAAATCGTCGCATTCAAAACATCCTGCAGGACCGTTCCAGAGAATAGTCTTTGCGCCCTTGATGGCTTCTGCGAATTTCTTGCGGCTCTCAGGGCCAGCGTCAAGACCTTCAAACTCGGCAGGGATTTCGTTTGATCTGAAAACCTCAGTCTTTGCACCTGGCTTAACTGAGAATGTGCTGAAGTCGTAGTCTGTGCAGCATACAGAGTCTGTACCGAGAACGAGTTCAACTCCATTTTCCTTTGCCATCTTTTCAACGTTGAGGGCAACGTCCAGTTTGTCGAGTTCTACAATAGAATTGCCGATTTCGCCTCCGTGAGCCTTTGAGAATGTGTAGGTCATACCACCGCAGAGGATGAGTTTGTCAACCTTACCAAGGAGATTCTCTATAATACCGATTTTTGAAGAGACCTTGCTACCGCCCATGATTGCTACGAATGGGCGCTTGATATTGCTGAGTACATTGTCAACTGCCTGTACTTCTTTTTCCATGAGAAGACCGAGCATCTTGTTGTCGGCATCAAAGTAGTCGGCGATGACTGCTGTAGAAGCATGCTTTCTGTGAGCAGTTCCGAATGCATCGTTTACATAGCAGTCTGCATAGCTTGCAAGAACCTTGGCAAATTCCTTCTGGCTTGCCTTCATTGCTTTCTTTGCCTCTTCGTAGGCAGGATCTTCCTTGTCGATTCCTACAGGCTTACCTTCCTCTTCAGGATAGAAACGGAGGTTTTCGAGAAGTAATGCTTCACCTGGCTTCAGTGCCTTTGCTGCATCCTGAGCCTTCTGGCAGTCGTCAACGAAAGTAACTGGTGCACCGAGAGCCTTTTCTACAGCATCCTTTATCTGGCTGAGAGACATCTTAGGGTTTACTTTTCCCTTTGGCTTACCCATGTGAGACATGATGATGAGGCTGCCGCCTTCTGCAAGAATCTGCTTGAGTGTTGGGAGAGCACCGCGAATACGAGTGTCGTCTGTAATGTTTCCGTTCTCATCGAGTGGTACATTGAAGTCCACACGAACGATTGCCTTCTTACCGGCAAATTTGTAATCGTTGAATTTCATATTGCTTATAGTTGTTAAGAAAAATTGCTTTCAGCAAAGTTTAGTCCTATTCGGCTGCAAATATAGTAAATTAATCTGACATATTCGCAAAATTATATGGGGTTTCTTTTCATTGTTTCAGTAATTTCTTTGCAATGTCTTTCTTGATAAGGCGATAGTGCGGGTGGTAGAGCCGGTTGTAAATTCCACTGTGATGGTAGGCGTACTGTCCGCTTTCCAATAAGGAGTCTATTGCATTTTTGTCTGATTCAAAGTTCTTCAGACCCAAATCCATCCGGACTATTACCTTGAGGATTTTCTTCCATTCCCGTTTCCATTTACGAAGTGTGATCGGACGGCTTTCCCTTGCACTGTTTATGAATGCATGAAAGTACTCCTCAAATGAAACTTTTCCTGATTTGATAACGGAGAGATTCACACGGTAGAAATTCTCCTTATATCCGGTCGGTTCAAATTCCAGATGGGAAAATTCTTCGCTTTCTTCCAGTTCCTGCCGTAGATAATTTCGTGCACTAACTGAATCGGAAACGAGATGACCTAAACCGAACTGATCCTGAAAGAAACTCTTATATAAATCCTGTAGGGTTGACTCAGGGTAGTTAAACATCATTCTTTTTACTGCATTTTGTATGTTCTGAGAGTAACAATTCATGCTGATTACCAATAATATAAAACTTATAATCCCTTTCTTTTTGTACGATATTTTATATGGTTTCATAATTGTAATATATTTGTTATTCAAATTAATTGACACGATAATTATTTACTACGACATTTATTATGGTATATATGATAGAAGAACTGAAATCAGATTCCTGCTTGTTTCTCTCAATATTTCATACGACTATTATTACGAATGGATTTGTGACATATAATTCATATTTCACATGTGCAACTCCCGAAAGAGTGACATTTAACTCAAGTTTTGCGTGTGCTAACCCCGAAGGGTAGGGTGTTCAAAATAGCACTGAAAGTGCGACATAATATAGGGTATGGTGTAAACCATACTGTGTTGATTAATAGTAATTTATTAGCACTGAAAGTGCGACATATTTTCATATTGCGCGGATTATGGAATTCTTGCGCTCCAGTTGGTGCTCAGGCGCAAGCGGAGTCTGTCGTCCTTCTACATGACTTTCATAACTACTGATAACTCAATATGATAGGGTTCACACCCTATCCTTTGCTATGCCGCCCGTACCGGGCTTTTCCTGTACAAATTTTGATTGTATTTTGAACACCCTACCCGAAGGGGTGACATAATACGAGGCCTGAGCTCCGCCGAAAGGACGCCCTGATAGAGAGAGGTATTGAAAGCTTTACGAGCTTGCTAAACGTGGATATTTACTATAAAACGTCATTGCTTTGTTGTTTTTATTATTTGTGCAAAGTTATGAATAATTTGCCTATTTATGTCAATGAGGAGTATATTTTTTGTAACTTTGCACCCA
>JAZQPD010000124.1:0-12455 GCA_045628285.1 Bacteroidaceae bacterium | reverse complement strand
CTTCGACACTGCCTCACATTGCAGGACTCGACTTCGTCAGGGTAGAGGCTAACCGGCTTGAGCAATGCGAGGAATGGGACGGCGGAATGGCCTATGGAGGCAGGAAGATTCGTTGGATAATCGACAACGGACTTGGAGAGGCAACCAGCGACCAGTCACACTTCAACTACATGGACTCAGCCACTGTGATGCGTCTGTATAAAGAAGGGAAAAGTGCATTCGCTGGAATCATAAATTTCCCTCTCTACATGAGCGACATAAAAGCCATCTATATCGTGCCTTGGAGTCCAAAGGAAGAGGAAAGCGCAGTCAGGATTTACATCTACCGTCAGCAGGTATTCACTACCGAAAGCCAGAAAGGCCTACGGCGTACACATTTCCAGGGCTACAACGTGGCTGAGACATTCTCACAGGAAGATTTCAATGTCCTTCCTCCACTCGAGAACCTCCGTCGCACACTCTTCTGGGACCCTAACGTGAAGACCGATGCCAGCGGTAAGGCAAAGGTTACGTTCTACAACAACATGTCGTGCCAGCAGATCCTCATTTCCGCCGAAGGAATCACCCCCGACGGACAAGTCATGGTGGGAGAATAGGCAACAGCAACATCCCCCTTTTATATAACGCAGAACATGTTGGGCGAGTGCGGAGAAACCGTCTCGCCCTAACTGTCTATGTCGACCCGTAGAGCGGTCAGCTATGTCTGGACAAGCAGTGAAGGTTAGCCAGACAAAGGGTCGACTTTATCCACACAAGCAGTCAACATTACCCGCACAAAGGGCGAAAACTGTCCACACAAACGGAGAAGATACATGTCAAGCTAATAACTCGACGCATGTCAAGCTAATAACTCGACGCATGTCAAGTTAGTAACACGACGCATGGCAAGTTAGTAACTCGACGCATGGCATCTCACCTCGTCTAGATAATTTCATGCGTTCACGGAGGCATAACCCTCAGCTCTCCCAGGCAAAGTTGACTGCTTGGCCGGATGTAGTTGACCGCTTGTGTGGACATAGTCGACTGCTTGGCAGACCGCTGCTGACTGCTCTTGCTGGTTTGTCAGGCCTGTATTATCGGTAAAGTTCTGCTGTCTTTGCGGCTGTGAACCGAAGCAAGAAAATAAAATTCCAATATTTACGTTACAATTATTACTACTACACCGAACGATTTGCCTTTTCATGTGTATGCCATTATGACGAGCGCTCAGAATACATCATTAACGTATTAACGACAACAACAATGAACAGATTCAGACTCATACTTTTCTTTCTTGCTATTTACTGGTCGCTATTCACACACGATGTGTCGGCACAGGAAGGCATAGTCAAGCCGGAAATCATCGAATCCATTTCGGCAAACCAATATGATGCTGACTGGTACAGGCAGCAGGCAGCGGCATGGCAAAAGGTTGTGGACGCCAATCCTGAGGATCAGTGGGCATGGCGTAACCTCTTTCACGCGATAAATTATTATGATTCGTTCAGTAATGGCTTTGGTGACAATCCAGACGAGTCGAGGACTGCTGATGTCATCCGCAAGATGGAAGCAACGCTCCCCGACAGTTATGTGCTGAATCTCTGCAAGACACGATTCTGCCTGAGTACAGACGAAAGTGCGAAACTCGGCGACTGCATCAGGCGTGCCGTGGAACTGATGCCTGATGATGCCTACATAGACGATGTGGAACGGCTGGCTTGTCGTATGTGGATCATTGACCAGAAGAATCCTATTGTTGCGGAATTGTTCACGAAAAGCTACAAGGGCAGACATTGTCCGGCTCGCATAATGAAGTACAACTGGAACATGCTGCAGAGCATGGAAGAGAACGCCATTTATTTTGGTAATGGTGATAATTGTCTTGTACCGATGAAGATGTTGCAGGATGCACTTGGTATCAGAAAGGACGTTACCATCATCCCACTCTCCTATCTGTTTGAAGAAGAGTACAAGGCTGACTTGCTCAAGGCACTGAACATCCCACCTATTACGGTTCAGATTAATTATAGTGAGGATTGGATAAAACAGTACTATGCCGATTGTGTCATGCATATCATCAAGGAGACAGGCCGTCCTGCATATTTCTTTACCGATGTCCTCGTACAAACCAACATCGACAAGGACAGCCTGTACAACGAAGGGCTGTTGCTGAAGTACAGCGACCACCAATACGACAACTTTGCAGTTGCCATGAGGAATGTCAAGGAAGTCTACCATCTGGAATATCTTGCAGAGCCCGACCTTGAATATGATTCGTGGGAGACAAGTGCCAGGATGGACATGAACAACGTCACGCTCCTCTCCAATCTCGTCAGTAAGTTGCGAGACAAAGGTGACGTGGTGCAGGCAGAACGTCTCTATGCCATACTGGACGCATGTGTGAAAAGGTGCAACATTGACCCTGAAGCGAAGGCATCAATAGCAGCGATACTGAAGGCAGAAGAAAGGTAATGAAGATGAAACTATCGTTACTACCAAGAGCTACGTCTTCTCTCTCCGATGAGGAACTGATGCTACGGGTGTCGCACAAGGACGATGACAGAGCTTTCGACGAGCTCTATCATCGCCATGCGCGCAAACTGATGGGATTCTTCTTCCGGCAAGTGGACCATGACGAGATGTTAGCGGCAGACCTCACACAGGATGCTTTCATGAGAATATGGGCAGCACGAGAGAACTATTCCGGAACATCTCTCAAGACTTGGATTTACAGCATTGCATACAATCTTTGCAAGAACCACTTCCGGCACCTATCATATATAAAGGTGTACGAAGACGAGATGACGGATACATCAAACGAGACTTATGATGAGGGATTTGAAACCAAATTAGATAAAAAGTCTTTCGACCAGGCTCTTCAGGCAGAGATAGACAATATGTCACCACCTTATAGAATGCTCTTTTCGTTCCGATTTGAAGAGGAATTGTCCGTACCTCAAATTGCGAGCATCCTCGACATACCCGAAGGCACGGTGAAATCCCGTCTACACACACTTATTCAGTCATTAAGAAACAAGCTACAGCATTATGGCAAACTTTGAAGACATAGTTCGTGAATCAGTAAGGAAGAACAGGGAGGCACAAAACAACAGGCTCAATGTTCCGAAGAATCCAATACGGCTCGGCAGAAATCACTGGAGATGGGTAGTGACACCATTGGCTGCTGCGTTAGGAATCGTAGCCGGCATGTCTATCCGATTTGTATCAAGCAATGTGAACAACACCCTTGCACTGGTGAGGGATACCATCGAAGTGACAAAAGTGCAGAGAGATACGATATACCTGACAAAGGTTGAGAAGGAAAGTATCCTAAGACACGACACCATCTATATCAACACTTCAAGCCGTAGCAAAACGGCACAGGCGACACCATCGCAGATATTGGACAAGGAGCCACTGTGTACGTCCATACAGTGTGATGGAATCAATTATTCCCTGCTTGTCGTCAATTGAACATAGGGATTACTTCAACATCTTCTCCATTCTCGTATTATTTCTAAAAAAAAGACCTTATTTATTTTGTGTTTCATCAGATTTTTGTTAACTTTGTACCACTAAAAAGAGATTGAAGTAACAATGGATGAAATACTGAATGCTGAACAGCAATACTCTGCAAGTAATATTCAGGTTCTTGAAGGACTGGAAGCAGTCCGCAAGCGCCCTGCCATGTACATTGGTGACATCAGTGAAAAGGGTATGCACCACCTCGTATATGAGGTTGTGGACAACTCTATCGATGAGGCGCTGGCAGGTTATTGCACACATATCGAAGTAACGATCAACGAAGATAATTCCATTACCGTTCAGGACAACGGCCGTGGTATTCCTGTCGACATGCACGAGAAGGAGCACCGCAGTGCCCTCGAAGTCGTGATGACAGTTCTCCATGCCGGAGGTAAGTTCGACAAGAGTTCCTACAAGGTGTCCGGAGGTCTGCACGGTGTCGGCGTGAGCTGTGTGAACGCACTTTCCTCAAAGATGATTTCACAGGTGTTCCGCGATGGCAAGATCTATCAGCAGGAATATGCAAAGGGAAAGCCTCTCTATGATGTAAAGGAAGTGGGGACTACCGACATTCACGGTACTCGTCAGCAGTTCTGGCCAGACTATACAATATTCATTGTCAAGGAATACAAGTACGACATTCTCGCCAACCGTATGCGTGAACTGGCTTACCTCAACGCAGGGGTCAAGATCACTCTCACGGACATGCGTATCGAGAAGAACGCAGAGGCAGGAATTGACGGCATACGCCAGGACGTATTCTATTCAGAAGGTGGATTGAGGGATTTCGTGCGCTACATCGACTCAACCCGCACCCACCTTTTCGACGACGTAATCTATATCAACACAGAGAAGAACGACGTTCCGATTGAGGCTGCCATCATGTACAACACATCATATAGCGAAAACCTCCATTCCTACGTCAACAACATCAATACAATAGAAGGTGGAACACACCTCGCAGGTTTCCGTATGGCCCTCACACGTGTACTCAAGAAGTATGCTGATGAGAGCAAGGTCATCGAGAAACTGGAGAAGCAGCATGTGGAAATCAGCGGCGAGGACTTCCGCGAAGGTCTGACAGCTGTAATCTCCGTAAAGGTCCTTGAGCCTCAGTTCGAAGGACAGACAAAGACGAAGCTCGGCAACAGTGAGGTATCGGGTGCTGTCAATCAGGCAGTAGGCGAGGCACTCACATATTATCTTGAAGAGCATCCGAAGGAGGCAAAGATGATTGTCGACAAGGTGGCTCTTGCTGCTACGGCACGTGTTGCAGCCCGCAAGGCCCGCGAGAACGTGCAGCGAAAGAACCCGATGACGGGAGGTGGACTCCCTGGCAAACTGGCAGACTGCTCCGACAAGGATCCTGCAAACTGCGAGATGTTCATCGTCGAGGGAGATAGTGCCGGTGGTTCTGCAAAACAGGGCCGTGACCGCCATTATCAGGCAATCCTCCCTATCCGTGGTAAGATATTCAATGTGGAGAGAGTGCAGTGGCACCAGGCTTTCGAACACGAGGAAGTCAACAACATCATACAGGCACTTGGAGTGAAGTTCGGAATGAATCCTGAAGACACAAAGGAGGCCAGTTACGACAAGTTGCGCTATTACAAGACCATCATCATGACCGATGCCGATGTCGATGGTTCCCATATCGACACGCTCCTGCTCACGCTCTTCTTCCGCTATATGCCTCAGCTCATCCGCGACGGACGGCTCTATATCGCCACCCCTCCGCTCTATAAGTGTACAAAGGGCAAGGTGAGCGAATACTGCTACGATGAACAGGCCCGTCTGCGTTTCATCGACACATACGGCGACGGAACAGAAGGCAGTGTGAAGACTCAGCGCTACAAGGGTCTCGGTGAGATGAACCCTGAACAACTCTGGGAAACCACAATGAATCCGGAGACCCGTCTGCTCAAGCAAGTCACTATAGAAGATGCAGCAGAGGCTGACTACACCTTCTCCATGCTTATGGGCGGAGATGTGCCTCCACGTCGCGAGTTCATTGAGAGAAATGCCACTTACGCAAACGTGGACGCTTAACCTCACTTCGTTCGGAGTGAAAGTAATGTGGAATAACGGCCAACAAATAAATAGTAAATAGTCAATAGTTAAATAGTAAATAAATAGGACTCCGAGCTGTGCTCGCCTGAGTGGCCGTAGTGCCCGAAGAAATAGTTAAATAGTAAATAAATAGTAAATAGTAAATTATTCGACATTTCATTCAATTCTTACATATATTCTCGTGCCGACCAAAAAGAAGTGATTCTGACCGAGTCGGCACATTTTGTATCTATTATTTTATTATTTCATTTTTCATTACTCGTTTTTCATTTTTATTTATTACCTTTGTAGCTACTATCGCACTCTATGAGGAAATTAAATGTACTTGAACTCAACCGCATCAGCATTGACGAATTTAAGTCCAGCGAGAAGATACCCTTGGTAGTTCTCCTCGATGACATAAGGAGCATGTACAACGTCGGAAGTGTGTTTCGCACGTCCGATGCCTTTCGCGTCGAGGCTATCTACCTCTGTGGCATCACCTCCCGACCTCCTCATCCCGAAATCCACAAGACGGCTCTTGGTGCAGAGGATTCCGTCAGTTGGAAATACTACAAGGATGCAGCGGATGCCGTCAGCGAACTGAAAGCTAAAGGCTATTATATATATGGTGTGGAACAGGTGGAAGGCAGCATAATGCTCCAGAATCTCTGTTTGCCAGAGGCTGAAGCGGGCGTAAGACCCGTTTGTGTCGTTCTTGGCAATGAAGTGAAGGGCGTGCAGCAGAGACTCATAGATATGTGTGATGACTGCATTGAGATTCCACAGTTTGGTACTAAACATTCCCTGAACGTATCTACAGCGGCAGGGATAGTAATTTGGGAGATATGGCAAAGAATGAGGAAATAACCCCGATGATGAAACAGTTCTTCGAGTTGAAGGCGAAGCATCCTGATGCAATCATACTGTTTCGTTGCGGTGACTTTTATGAAACATACGCTGACGATGCGCGGGAAGCGTCGGAGATTCTTGGGATCACTCTCACTAAGCGTAGCAATGGTGCTTCCGAGGCTTCGAACAAGACCCTCATGGCTGGCTTTCCACATCATGCACTTGACACATACCTGCCAAAACTCATCCGCGCAGGACGCCGTGTAGCCATCTGCGACCAGCTCGAAGACCCGAAACTAACGAAGAAACTCGTGAAAAGAGGCATCACGGAAGTGGTGACTCCAGGTATTATCCTCGGTGATAATGTCCTCACCGGCAAGGAAAACAACTTCCTTGCAGCCGTCCATCCAGGCAAGGCAACCTGTGGGGTTGCACTGCTCGACATCTCTACGGGTGAATTCCTCACGGCTGAAGGTACGCTCGATTACGTTGAGAAACTGCTCTCGAACTTCAATCCTAAGGAAGTCCTGATTGAACGTGGCAAGAGAAACGGAGCCTTGTCGTCCATCACATCACGGTTCTACACATACGAACTCGAGGACTGGATATTCAACGAGACCACTGCCCGCAACAAACTGAAGTCGCATTTCGGGACAAAGAACCTCAAAGGTTTCGGAATCGACCACCTCTCCTGTGGAATCGTGGCAGCAGGAGCCATCCTCTTCTATCTCGAACAGACACAGCATACCCAGATAAAGCATATCCTCACCATATCGATGATAGAGGAATCGAAATACGTGAGGATGGACTACTTCACCCTCCGCAGTCTTGAACTCCTCATATCAATGAACGAAGGCGGTAAGTCGCTCCTCAGTGTCATCGACAAGACCGTAAGCCCTATGGGAGGCAGACTCCTCCGGCGCTGGATTGTCTTCCCTCTGAAAGACCCTGAGAAGATTCGTTCCCGCCAGAGGATTGTGGAGTATTTCTTCCGCAACACTGATTTCCGTGAGGCCATAGAAGAGCAGCTCGAACGAATGGGCGACATGGAGCGCATCGCATCGAAGATTGCAGTAGGCAGAGTCTCTCCTCGTGATTTCGTCCAGTTGAAAGTATCTTTGCAGGCACTCTCTGTCATTGCCCAGGCATGTCTCGACACGGATGACCCGAGCATCCATTACATAGGCGAAGAACTGACAGGGCTATGGGGCAACGGGCTGGCAGAACTCGTGAACCGCATAGACCGCGAGATTGTTCCCGAGCCTCCGTTCCTCATCAACAAGGGCGGTGTGATATCCGAAGGAGTCAATACCGAACTCGACGAACTGAGGAAGATTGCCTTCTGTGGCAAGGACTATCTGCTACAAATGCAACAACGTGAGATTGAGACAACAGGAATCCAGAGTCTGAAGATTGGGTACAACAGTGTCTATGGCTATTACATGGAAGTCCGCAACACCTTCAAGGACAAGGTACCTGCTGACTGGATTCGGAAGCAGACACTTGTATCTGCGGAACGGTACATCACTCAGGAACTCAAGGAATACGAGGAAAAGATACTCGGTGCAGAGGAGAAGATACTCATTCTCGAGACACGCCTCTTCAACGAGCTCATGACATTTGCCGCAGGCTTTATTCCCGACATCCAGAAATGTTCTGCGCTCATCTCCAACATCGACTGCCTGCATTCATTCGCACAGACGGCACAGGAGAACAAATACGTGTGTCCTGTAGTCGATGACAGCAACATCATTGACATCCATCAGGGACGTCATCCTGTCATTGAACAGCAGATGCCCCTTGGAGAACAATACGTTGCCAATGATGTATATCTTGATACCGATACACAGCAGATAATCATCATTACCGGACCGAACATGGCAGGTAAGTCTGCCCTTCTCCGTCAGACGGCACTCATCACCATCCTTGCACAGATCGGTAGTTTCGTACCGGCAGAGAGTGCACGTATTGGCTATGTCGACAAGATTTTTACCCGTGTCGGTGCCAGCGACAATATATCTCTCGGCGAATCGACCTTCATGATGGAGATGAACGAGGCCTCCAACATCATCAACAACCTCTCCCAGCGTTCCCTTGTGCTCTTCGACGAACTCGGCAGGGGAACATCCACCTACGACGGAATATCAATAGCATGGGCAATCATCGAACATATCCATGAGAACCAGCGCTATCACCCACGCACACTCTTCGCCACCCACTACCACGAGCTCAACGAGATGGAACGGCTCTTCCAACGGGTGAAGAACTTCAACGTCAGTGTCCGTGAGTCTGCAGGAAAGGTCATATTCCTCCGCAAGTTGGTACCGGGAGGAAGTGAACATTCGTTCGGTATCCATGTGGCAAAGATTGCAGGAATGCTCCCGAGTGTAGTAAAGAGAGCCGAACAGGTACTTCATCAGCTTGAAAGCAACTCCAGCCATGAAGGCATTTCACGTCCGAACACCCAGGCCATTGCCGACAGCGGAACCCATCAGCTGTCGTTCTTCCAACTCGATGACCCCGTGCTCTGTCAGATCCGCGACGAGATTCTCAACCTTGATGTCAACAACCTCACCCCGCTTGAGGCTCTCAACAAACTCAACGATATCAAGAAAATAGTAAAGGGCAGATGATTGATATGAACCCCGAAAGTTTTTCGTGCACCATTTTGGGTCACCTGCAAAATCGGGGGACAGAAATGGTTTACACTATATTTCTTTGGCACTCCTCTGGAGAGGTAAATCTCTCTTCATTACGCTCTGCGAGAAAATTAAACTTCTTGATCTAAAAAAACAAACGCGATCTTTGAAAAAATGAGAAAAAGTTTGGTGGTTAGGATATAATTGTATATTTTTGCAAAAAAATATAATTATGACAGATAAACTAAAACCAGAAGAGGTATGGTACCTCAAAAAGATGATAGAACTCAGCGAAAAGGACTTTGCAGAAGGGAAGACTTATACTCAGGAGCAGGTGAAGGAATATCTAAAAGCACGCAGAGATGCAAGTAAGGTGGTCACAGCGTGCGTTGTATAGTCTTGCCGATGTGCTGGATTACAGCCTTGAAGCTTTTGGCTATGTTCAACAAGCCGTAATGGAAGATATCATCTTATCAAGTGCTGATAAACTGACTTCTTTCCCGCGGATGTGTCCTGTAATTCCAGAGATAAGCAACAATCTACGAGAGTACCGAAAACTGGTAGTAACCAAGGAGATATCTCTGATTTATTGGTGTGATGAAGAGTATGTAAACATATCCTTCGTATGGGATACGCGTCGTGCTCTTCATCAGGTGTTCTACTTATTCAAAAACGACTAAATCTTTTTTTATTCATACTTTGGTTCTGGAACCTCTTCGTCATCGTCCTTCGAACATGCAAACAGCATTGCAAGGATGCTGAGGAGTAGAAATGGTTTTTCCATGATTGTAACTTTTTAACCTCAAATCCGCAACAGTCATCAGCTGCAAAGTTAATGAATTTTTATTGTTTCTGCAAATCAGTTGGATATTACAGTTCCCTCATTTGAGATTCCTTCGGTGGAAACTTGTATCTGGGTGGCTGACATGTTGTTGTAGAAGATAATCTTGGCATCACCGTTCTCGTCGGTCTTCACGTTCGGCTCCCAGTAGAGAGTGCGACGGAGGTTTTCAAGAGGAGGAAGCACTCGCATGTCTTCCATCTTGAAAGTCTCTGGGATGTTGTAGCCTTGGAAATGAGTGCGACGAAGTCCTTTCTGACTTTCGGTGGTGAACCTCTGTTGGCGATAAATGTAAATGCGAACTGCACTATCCTCTTCTTTTGGACTCCATGGGACTATGTAAATGGCTTTGATGTTGTCCATGTATATTGGAAACTCAACAATGCCATCAAAGACATTATTGCCAAATTTACGAATGAAATGACTGTAGTCACTTAGACATGTGTCAAGCCCATTGTCTAAAATCCATTTTATTTGTCGACCGCCATAGGCCATTCCACCTTCCCAGATATCAATTTCGTCTGGCTCAATAGGTGTGCGCACCACTTTTTCCCAATCAATTATATCATAGAGCGTTTTGGGAGCATATTGTTTTTGAATATACCCACATATGTGAGGTAGGTCCTTACATTCATGATTGTTGAACATTGGATTTCGCTTTGCGAGGAATTCAAACACGGTTGGTATAGCCTTGCCTCTGTCAAGAATATTATCGAGTTCTTCCTTGGCGTTGTAATATATCGTTGCCCAATGCCGGCCTGTATTCTGATCAAACCACTGAATGTTGTCATCGCTCGTCCAATATTTCTTTGCCTTAACAATCACTTGCGGGATGACATGAACCTTCTCAGCATAGTTGAGTGGGGCGGACTCTACGCCATTGATAGTATTCTGAGGCTTATTGCCGAAGAGATTGGCTGGTTCTTTCTGAATCAGTTTTGTCTCGTCGGGAGTGATGAACCTCGGTGTAGGTGCAAACTGGCGGTCGATGCCTACATAGTAGGTCTTGCGCTTGTCGTCCTTCTTCGTGAACATCTGCAATGCCCATTCGTCGCTTATGTCCGGTACCTTGAGTATGTAGTTTCCGAGTGAATCAGTTCGTGTCGTACCATGAAGGTTCTGTCCCTGACGGTTGTAGATGTAGGCATCCACCTCCACGTTCTTCACCGGGTTCCTCTTCCGATACTCTCCGAGCTTGCCGTAGAGATAGAGTCCGTCCTCTATGGGCTGAGGATTGTCGAAGCCCTTCTGCCCGCTCATCAGTTGCCAGTCGTACCGCCGCCATCCCTGCACCATCATAAGCATGTCGGCAGCCTTGCGATGTTCGGTGTCATCTGCCTCGAAGTAATAGTCCACATTGTCTATGTATCCCTTCACCTCGCTCGACAGCAGCAGCCAGGTACGTGCATTGCCCGACTTCCATCCCGTCATGGTTCCGTAGTCAACGGCAGAGAACGAAAAGGTGGTGTTGGGACGGGTGTGGAAGTCCAGTTCTACTTCCGAGCAAGGTCCGAGTCCTTTAGATATTGGTGTGACTATGATGCTGTCTGCCTTCTCTGGTTTAGGATAAATCCAGAACAACCGTTCGCATAGAATCCGCCCTTCGGAATTGAACACGGTGAACTGGTTGACACCTCCGGGTAGAGAACCACGGTCCAGTTCCAGTTCGATGAGTGGAGAGAGTGTCATGGTGTCACAGGCAACAATCTGCCCATCATGCATCACGGCGTAGCCGACCTCACCCCAGCCCTCTTCTTGGGAGAGGGAACTTGAATGGATGGTCGCCACAATCTGGTCGCTTACCATGTCGAGGTGAAGGACTGTCCCTTCTGCCTTTACTGCAGGTAGCGGGAACTTCTGTATGTTGCGACGCTTCTTGTAGTTCTGCATCGAGAGCCACAGCGGTTCGCCCGTAGGAGTGATTTCAAACATGCCTCTGCCCGTAGAGTCGGTCTCAACGGTGCATACCTTCTCGCCCTTCTCGTTCACTATCTCGCCCCTGCCATGATAGGTGGCTCCGTTGTCGTCGATGACCAATACGGCAACTCGGCTTTTCAGCCCCTGCACCAGGTCGCCCCCTTCGGGATAGAAGTGTGCCGATATCTTCTTAGGGTCGTCATCGGTAAAGATACCGTCCTTTGCAGCAGCGAGATACAGCGAATCAGCCATTCTCATGTTCGGGTTGCGGTCCTTGTAGAGGATCTTGCTGATTGTAGGCTTGGAATAGTCTCCATACGAAGGTGGTGCCTCGAACACGGGGAACACCCGCGAGAACATTGCGTTCACACCCCAGTTGAGCATGTAGCGTGTATAGGCACGGACCTCGTAGAATCCCGTACCCAATATGCTGTCCAGCCTGAACTGTCCCCATGCACCGCCCTCATCGTCAACGTGCAGTTTCTGGACCTCAAGCACATCACCTCCGGGACTCACCAGCTCCACGTAAAGGACTTTGGATAAATCCGAATTACGAGTTACGAAATACGAGTTATTGGTGTTATTGTCATTTGAGCTATTGGAACCGTTCGACCCTCTCGGATTTCGTAATTCGGATTTCGTATTTATACCGA
>JAZQPD010000123.1:0-16638 GCA_045628285.1 Bacteroidaceae bacterium | reverse complement strand
ACCAGCAGGCAAGATTGAGGGACATGTTCACCATGTCGGGCGTAGACAATGTCTCTGTGCGTACCGACGAGGACTATGTGAAAGCATTAATGGGATTGTTCAGACGACGCGCATGAAATATTCTATATCAAAAAGACTTATAACTGCCGTGTGTGCAGCACTGTGTTTTTGTGTTGGATCTGTGGCACAGGTCACGGTCGATGCACGGTTGGATTCTGCTGCCATTTTTATCGGCCAGACAGTCGGTATCACCCTCGAGGTAAGTGCCGATGCCGATAGGACCGTGGAGTTCCCACAGTTCGATTCTCTCCAACAGATTGTGCCGGGAGTGGAATACGTAGGGACCACCGGCATTGACACCACCCTGCTCAACGACGGAGAGCGAATCTCCCTCAGCAGGAGATATATCATCACATCCTTCGACACTGCCCTGTACTATCTTCCTCCCATGCAGGTGAAAGTTGATACTTCGGTCTTTTCATCGAAAAATCTGGCTCTGAAGGTTTATACATTCGATGTCGACACAGCCCATGTTGACAGCGCATTCTCCATAAAGACTGTCATGGACCCAACATATACGTTCGACGACTGGAAACCGCTCATCTCTCTCTCTCTTCTGGTCACACTTCTTGCTCTTGTCCTCACTTATGTCATCGTGAGGATAAAGGACAACAAACCGATAATACGCCGCATCAGGATTCATCCGCGTCTTGCTCCGCACAAACTGGCTATGCAGAAGATTGAGCAGATAAAGCAGGACGAACTGGCTAAGGGAAATGATCCGAAATATTATTACACTGAACTCACAGATACATTGCGTCAGTATATCAGCGACCGTTTCTCTTTCAATGCCATGGAGATGACCACAAGCGAGATTATAGGACATCTTGAAGAATCGGAGGACAAGACTGCCATTGACGAACTCCACGAACTGTTCATGACAGCCGACCTTGTGAAGTTTGCAAAGTACGTAACTGAAATCAACGAGAACGACCGCAACCTCATTACGGCAGTCGACTATATCAACCAGACAAAGATTGAGGAAGAAGTGAAGCCACAGCCTACAGAGATAGTTGTGGAAGAGAAGGTTTCAAAGATCAGGAAGACTGTATTGGCAGTAGTCGTATCCGCCATATCGGTAGCACTGCTCGCTTCCTGTGCATACCTTATTTATAAACTTGTTTTGATGTATTTGTAGAATGACATTCAAGAATCCATATTTCTTTGCACTCCTACTGGCACTGATCCCCTACATCGTATGGTATGTGCTTCGTTTCAAGAAGTCACACCCCTCCATCCGTGTACCGGGAACAGAGAAGTACCGCATGATAGGACAGTCCTTCAGGGTGCATCTCATTCATCTGCCATTCCTTCTGAGAATCATCCTCTTCACTCTGATAGTCATCATTCTCGCACGTCCTCAGGCTAAACATTCCTGGACCGATAAGGATGTGGAAGGCATCGACATCATGCTTGCAGTCGATGTGTCGACGAGTATGCTGGCACAGGACTTCAAGCCCAACAGGGTAGAGGCACTGAAACAGATTGCAGAACAGTTCATCAACAAGCGTCCGAACGACAATATCGGTCTGACCTTCTTTGCCGGAGAGGCATACACCCAGTGCCCTCTCACCACCGACCATGCCGTACTGATGAACCTCTATTCCAGTGCCGACGACGAGATGGCTGCACATGGAATCATCGACGACGGAACTGCAATCGGCGATGGCATCATGAATTCACTTCTCCGTCTGCGCGAGAGCAAGAGCAAGTCGAAGGTCATCATTCTCCTTACCGATGGAGTAAACAATGCCGGAAACATATCCCCGCTCACCGCTGCTGAGATTGCAAGGGAACAGAAGGTGAGAATCTACACCATCGGCATCGGCCGTAATGGTATGGCACCATATCCACTACAGGCACCTTACAGCGGTACTGTGATGGTTCCTGTGGAGATCGACGAACCGACGATGAACAAGATCTCGCAGCAGACTGGCGGTCAGTATTTCCGAGCCACCAACAATGCTGCCCTTTCCGAAATCTACAATGAGATTGACCAGATGGAACGCACGAAATTCCGTGTGCAGCAGTACAGCAAGAGGTCCGAACTCTTCATGCCGTTCGCCATTGCTGCATTCATCGTGTTCCTACTGGAGTTGTTAACGAGATTGTTTGTACTAAAACGGATACCATAAGATGTTTAGGTTTGCAAATCCCATATTCCTATATTTGTTGGCACTGATTCCGCTCTTCGTTATTGCGTATATCCTTATGCGCAGGAAAATGAACAGGAATCTCCGTAAGTTTGGCGACCCGGAACTGATGTCGTCCCTTATGCCCGATGTATCGCCCGTCCGCCGTCATGTGAAGTTCTCATTGCTGATGCTCGCGCTGTCGCTGATCATATTCATGCTTGCACGCCCTCAGTTCGGCACCCGCAACGAGGAATACAAGCGTTCCGGCATCGAGGCAATAGTGGCTGTCGATGTGTCGAACTCCATGCTTTGCGAGGATGTGGCACCAAACCGGCTCCAGAAGGCAAAAATGATAGTCAGCAAACTGGTTGACCAACTCGATGAAGACCGTATGGGACTCATTGCTTTTGCCGGCGATGCCATCACCCTCTTGCCGCTCACTCAGGATGGAGTCTCTGCCAAGATGTTCCTTGAACAACTCTCGCCTCAGACTGTCTCTGTTCAGGGTACCAACATGAGTGAGGCCATTCAAAAGGCAATCTCTGGCTTTTCCTCTTCCGAGTCAAAGAATGTAGGTAGGGCACTTATCTTCATCACCGATGCCGAGGATAATGAGCAGGGTGCTGAGGAAATGGCACGCGAGGCTTCGAAGATGGGTGTGAAGATATTCGTCCTGAGTGTCGGTACTGCCCAGGGCGGTCCCATTCCCATGGGAAACGGACGATACAAGACGGATCTCTCGGGCAACACCGTCATGACCCACCTCAACGAGTCTGCCGGTCAGGCACTTGCCAAGGCTGGAAATGGCATATACATGCATGTCGACCAGACCGATGTGGCTCAGGCAATGCTCGAGGCTGAGATATCGAAGATGCAGAAGGAAGACTTCGTCTCTTCCATGTATTCAGAATATGACGAACAATTCATAGCAGTTGCAATTCTCCTGCTTATCGTATTGATAATAGAAATATGTGTGATGGAAAAGAAAAATCCATTCTTCAATAAGTTCAAGTTCAAGAGCCTTAGAGATAATAAAGACTCCAAGTCAACAAGCCGCCAATCCACCACGCAAGGTACAGCCCTCTTAATCGTACTTTTCACTTTTCACTTTTCACTTTTCACTCCGACGCAGTCGGTAGCTCAGACTGCCAAGGAGAATATCAGGATAGGAAACTATAACTATCGCGACGCCCAGTTTCAGAAGGCCGAGACATACTATTCAAAGTCGCTCGACAAGGACAAGACCCTCGAGGCCTATTTCAACCTTGCCAACTCACAGCTCTTGCAGGGACGTGATTCCGATGCCTATGCCACTTACATGAAGGCAATGGAAGTGCCTACGACAAACAAACTCAAACGTTCCCAACTCTTCCACAATATGGGAAATGTGATGTATGCATCAGGACTTGCCCACATGAAAATCCAGGATGGCAATGCCAACCAGCTCTTCGGCACTGCGGTAGAGAACTACAAGAGTGCGCTTCGCATGAATCCTGACGACAACGAGACTCGCTACAATCTTGCCCTCGCCCAGTACATGTTCAAGAAGACCCAGAACGATCCTAAACAAAACAACCAGGACAAGGATAAGAACAAAGACCAGAACAAAGACCAGAACAAGGATCAGAATAAGGATCAGAATGAGAATCAGAATAAGGACCAGGACAAGGACCAGAACAAGGACCAGAACAAGGACAAGGATCAGAATAAAGACCAGAATAAGAATAAAGACCAGAACCAGGACAAGCAACCTCAGCAGCCTCAGCAGCCACAGTCTCAGAAAGGGCAGATGGACGAGAAGACAGCCGAGCAACTTCTTAATTCTGCCCAGCAGGACGAGAAGAAAGTGCAGCGCAAGCTTATTCGCCAGAAAGCCCAGCGCCGCTCACTGGAGAAAGACTGGTGATATAATTTGGAATGAGGAATTAGGAATTAGGAATGAGGAATTATGAATTTGGAATTATGAACTATGAATTAAATATTGGCCAATGGCTCAAGGCCATACTGTTACTTTTCACTTTTCACTTGGTTGGTGAGCTTGTCGAACCATCACTCCTCACTCCATGCGCAGCGCAGGTATTCCGTGCCGCCGGTCCAGACATGGTTGAGGTAGGGGAGCGGTTCCGTGTGGAGTTCTCCCATAGTCTCAGCGATGCCTCCGATCCCGAGTGGCCGTCCTTTGCAGGATTTGAGGTACAGTACGGTCCGAGCGTCTCGCGTTCAAGTAGCGTTCAGATTATCAACGGCAATATGACCTCAAGCAGTTCCATCACCTATTCCTTCATACTCCTCGCCACCAAGGCAGGGACATTCACCATCAATCCCGCCACTACCACCAGCGATGGCAAGACCTATCGCACCCAGCCACTCAGGATAAGGGTCGTAGGTAGCGGAACGGCATCAGGACAACGCCAGCAGCAGAATGCACGATCCTCCCAGGAAATCCAGCGCTCCAAAGGCAGCGGACGCGACCTCTTCATGACTGCCAATGCCTCACGTGTCAATGTCTACGAACAGGAAGCCATTCTGATTACGTATAAGGTGTTCACTCAAGTGAACGTCACCGCACTCGAAGGCAAGATGCCTACACTCGATGGATTCCAGATTCAGGAAATACCTCTCCCGCGCGAGAAATCCTTTGATTATGAAGTATACAACGGACAGCGATACAACTCCGTAGTCTGGGCACAATATATCGTCTATCCCCAGAAGTCAGGCGATCTCGTCATTCCAGCCATCACCTACGAGGCAACCGAGGTACGTGCCTCCCGTGCCGTCGACCCCATAGATGCCTTCTTCAACGGAGTAAGTACCACCGAGGTGAAAAGGAAGATAGTCACTCCAAAACTCACCATTCATGTATCTTCACTCCCGTCCAAACCCGACAACTTCTGTGGAGCAGTAGGAGATTTCAGCGTGTCGTCATCTGTCAGCACCGACAACCTCAAGGCCAACGATGCACTCACTCTCCGCGTGCGCCTCAAGGGTACCGGAAATATGAAACTCATCAACTCACCCGAGATAGCCTTCCCGAAAGACTTCGAAATCTACGACCCGAAAGTCAACGACAACTTCTCCCTCACCAAGAACGGACTCTCCGGAGTGAAGGAATTCGAGTACCTTGTCGTTCCACGCCATAAGGGCAAGTTTACCATACCTGCCGCCGACTTCACATACTTCGACACCAAAACCCATACCTATAAGACCCTCTCCACCCAGCCCTTTACCGTCAATGTTGAGAAAGGCAACGGTTCATCCTCATCATCTGTCGATTTCTCCAGTCAGCAGCAGGTACGCCAACTCGCCACCGACATCCGCTATATCAAGACGGGCAATGTCCGTCTGCAAGGCGACAGCGGCACACTCTTCTCCTCGTGGACCTACTGGCTTCTCTATCCACTCATTCTCATCATCGCTGTAGCTATTGCCGTCATAGGTCGCAAGCGGATAACCGACAACGCCAACGTAGCAAAGACCCGAGGCAAGAAAGCCAACAAGGTTGCCATCCGCCGCCTCAAGAATGCAGCCAAGTTGCTCGCAAACCACGACAGGGAGCACTTCTACGACGAAGTCATGCGAGCTCTTCTCGGCTATACTGCCGACAAACTCAGCATACCACTCGCACGTCTCAACAAGGACAACATCCAGTCCGAACTCCAGAGTCGCAATGTCGAACAGAGTCTTATTGACCTCTTCATCAAATGCCTCAACGACTGTGAATTTGCCCGCTATGCTCCAGGTAATCCAAATGAGACAATGGAGAATATCTATGATGGTGCAGTCAATGCCATTACGAATATGGAATCAAAAATAAACAAGTCAACAAGGAAGAAGGACAATAAGTCAACGAGACAACAGGACAGTAAGTTAGCAAGTTGGCTCATACTGTTTGTACTTTTCACTTTCCACTTTTCACTTTTCACTCCGAGCGTAGCGAAGGCACAAACTAAGGCAGAAGCGGATACACTGTATGTCCAGGAAGATTACGCAGGAGCAGCAAAACTATATGAGAAGATTCTATCCGAACAAGGTATCGCAGCCGACATATACTACAACCTCGGCAACTGCTACTACAAACTCGACGATATACCCCACGCCATACTCAACTACGAGCGTGCCCGTCTTCTCGACCCTTCCGATGCTGCCATCATGGAGAACCTCGCACTGGCACGGGGAAAGACCACCGACAGGGTGACTCCTCCGTCCGAACTCTTCTTTGTCACCTGGTGGAGGAACCTCGTCAACTGCCTCGCCATCGACTCGTGGCTAATCCTCGCCATAGCAGCCTTTGCCCTCTTCCTCCTCGGACTCCTCATCTATGCATTCGTTCCCTCTTCCATCCTGCGTAGGGTAGGAGTCTGCTCATCCCTCTTGGGGCTTACCCTCACCATCCTCTCAATCCTCTGCGCACTCTCACAGTATCGTCTGCTTACTCATCGCAACTATGCCATCATCATTTCGCCTGCAGTCAATGTGAAGAGCACGCCATCCGAAGGAAGTACAGACCTCTTCATCATCCACGAAGGTTCCAAGGTAGAGATTACGGACGATACCATGACCGATTGGCTTGAAATCAAACTCGAAGAAGGCAAGCAAGGCTGGATAGAAAAAAACGCACTTGAAGTAATATGAAAAGGATTGTATATACTTTTGATGAACTTGGAGTAACCGTCCAACTCAGTGAACATATATCTCGCAGTGGAAGGAAATCTTATCATGTCATGCTCCATGTCACACCCGAAGGACCTTTCGACGATCAGTTCAGCCGAATCATGAAAGGTTATGACCGTCTCAAGTCCACACTCCCCGATGCCGAAGTCAAGTTCGTCCGCATCTTCCTCAGCGATTCCACAAACCAAGCGGTGTCATCCGTTTTTCACTTTTCACTTTTCACTTCTAACTCCGATGCAGTCGGTATCATCCAACAACCACCTCTCGATGGCAGCAAGATAGCCATTTGGACCCATCTCGTAGCCAACGATACAGATTCCGATTTCGGACTCCACCACATCTGGAACATGGGAATGACATCCCCCCAAGGAACCTCCTACGACCAGACGCAAGCTATACTCGAGAACTATCAGCAACGGCTCAGAGACCAAGGAGCAACCTTTGCCGACAACTGCATCCGCACGTGGTTCTTCGTCCGCGATGTCGATACCCAGTACAAAGGACTCGTGGATGCCCGTCGTGAAAATTTCCTCAAGGAGAACCTCACGCCCGAAACCCACTATATTTCGTCCACAGGAATCGGCGGTCTCCCTGCCGACACCCGCTCCATTGTACAGATGGACGCCTATTCCGTCCTCGGACTCCAGCAGGGACAGCAACGCTACCTCTATGCCAAGACTCACCTCAATCCCACCTACGAATATGGAGTGACCTTCGAACGGGGTACTGCAGTTGCCTATCCCGACCGCACCGAGTACTTCATATCCGGTACGGCCAGCATCGACAACAAAGGCAATGTTCTCCATCCTGGCGATATTGTCCGTCAGACTGATCGTATGCTCGAGAATGTATCCCACCTACTTCAGGAAGGAGGAGCCGACTTCTCCGATGCCATGCAGATAATCGTCTATCTCCGCGACATAGCCGACTACCCTGTAGTCCGCAACATCTTTGCGGAACGGTTTCCAGAAATGCCCCTTGTCATCACCTACGCCCCCGTCTGCCGTCCAGCCTGGCTCATCGAGATGGAATGCATAGCAGTAAAGTAGAAACTGAAATTAGGAAGACAGATGGGCAGTCAAGCAGAGGCGGACAAACAGGCGTTGTCCCTGCTTCACACCCTCGCAGCGTTCCCTACTTACAGACACTGGCATCGGCTATTTCCGAGGCACACCTGCAGTACTACTGACGGTGCAAAAAATTACTACTGACGTTTCGGGCATTTTGTACTGACGTTTTATGCGTTTAGTACTGACGTTTTGCCCAAAACGTCAGTAGTAATTTTTGACCGTCTCAGAAGTACCACTTGTATGCATCAGTTGTACTGTTTCTCTGCATCAGCAATACCGTTTGTCCGAGTCAAGCTTAGCGACTAAGCATGGCAGCCCGTATTTCCAATTGATTTGCTACAACCAATCCCGACAAACGCATTCGGACTTCTGAAATTTTTGGCAAATGATTGTTTTTGCAAAATAATATAAAATATTTTTCCCAATGGAAAATTTTATTTAATTTTGCAATGCTAACAACTGTTGCTGATACTGAAGTTGATGAAGAAATAAAGGATTTATGCCCGACCGACTTACTCCTGAACAACGTCACAAAAGCATGGCGGCTATTCGTAGCAGGGATACGAAGCCTGAGATGATTGTGCGCAAATATCTGTGGAACCGTGGGTTTCGCTATCGCCTGAATCATCCTCGACTGCCTGGGAAACCTGATATCGTGATGAGGAAATATAGGACGTGCATTTTCATCAACGGATGTTTCTGGCATGGGCATGAAGGATGCAAGTATTTTGTAATACCAAAGTCAAGAACGGATTTCTGGCAAACAAAAATTTCACGAAACCAGAAACGTGATATCGAGGTACAGAAGAAACTTGCCTCTATGGGATGGCACTCAATAACAATTTGGGAATGTGAATTGAAGCCTAAACTAAGGGAAAAGACTCTTGAATCACTCGCCTTTACCCTTAACCATATTTTTTTGGAAGACCATAAAGTTAAGCAGTATGAGATTCCTGAAGAGGATGGCTGCTCAATGGCTGCTGAGGATTCAAACTGGGCTTTATAAGACAATGATGTTCCGAACTATGCTCGTCGGAGTGGCCATAGTGCCCAAAGAATGTGGAATTTGGGATTTTGAATGAGGAATGGTTGGGGGGTGCTCACGCATAACTGTGAAGGCCTCCGAGGAAATAGTTGACTCCAAAATAGGTCATGAGGACTGCGAGAAGGGCGAGGCGGAGGTAGAGTTTGTAGGTGATGGTTGTCCCTCGACAGGCTCGGGAACCGGGTTGAGTGTTGATGGTTGGTGGCTCACTTGCCCTGCGTTTGTCGAAGGGATGGATGAGGGGGATGGAGTAGATGATGAGGGTGATTAGGGCCCAGGTTTCCTTCGGATCCCAACTCCAGTAGGAATTCCAGGCTTGGTCGGCCCAGATGCTGCCGAGGAGGATTCCGATGGCGAGGAAGGTGACTGCCCAGAGGTGGACCCGTCGGTCGGGACGGATGGCTATGATGATGAAGAGAGCATAGGCTGTCATGACGGTGGTGACATGGAAGTAGAGCCATGGGGACTGGAGCATGGGTGGTACGGAACGGATGATGTAGCGGAGTGAGAAATAGAGTGCTGAGAGTGCTATGGCTCCAGTGAGTACCTGCCAGCGGATGTGCCGGAGGCTGGCTATAAGTGTGAGGCAGAGGAAGATGAAACCGAGGAAGAAGAGTGGTTTGCCG
The DNA here is from genome assembly GCA_045628285.1 of Bacteroidaceae bacterium. Taxonomy (GTDB): domain Bacteria; phylum Bacteroidota; class Bacteroidia; order Bacteroidales; family Bacteroidaceae; genus Colivivens. The sequence continues at coordinate 7,031 of JAZQPD010000123.1, read as the reverse complement.
TAAGAGTCGACATTGACTAAATATATTGATGGTGGTCCCTCGACAGGCTCGGAAACCGTGTTGATGGGTGTGAGGCGAGAGGTGAGAGGTGAGGAAACCTGGAATGGGAGTACTTCGCGAGTGTCATCGGCGACGAAGGTGTGGATGTCTGCCTCCGTCTCTCCGGGGAAAAGATAAGCTTTGCCACGTATGCCGGTGGTCTGGGTGAGGGTGTAGCCTATGATGATGAGCAGGATACTAAAGATAAGGGTTATTCTGCGTTTCATAGCCTATGGTTGTTGATGATCCGTGACCGGGATAGACGATGGTCTGTGGTGGGAGTGTGAGGAGTTTGCCGGTGATGGACTGGATAATTTGGGGATGGCTGCCTCGGGGGAAGTCGGTACGTCCGATTGACAGGCGGAAGAGTGTGTCGCCTGTGAAGAGGACATTTTCGTCCTTGCAGTAGTAGCAGAGTCCTCCTGGTGTATGGCCGGGTGTCTCGATGACGGTGAGTCGGTGGGTGCCGAAACTGATGATGTCGCCTTCATGGTGGAATATGTGGAAGGGCGGCATGGGCTTGTGCTTCATTCCTGAGACGAGGAACTGTGATATCTGCTGCTCGAATCCGAGATAGATGTCCTGATCGAGTATACTGCCTTCGGGGGTGAGGTTGAAGGCCTGATGCACATAGCCGTCGCCGAAGATATGGTCGAAATGGGCGTGGGTGTTGAGGAGATGGCGGACAGTGAGTTGGTTGTCCTGTATGTAACTGTGGATGGTTGCCCATTCGCTGTCGAAGAGGCAACCGCAGTCGATTATTACGGATTCACGGGTGGAGTCGGAGATGACGTAGCAGTTTTCGTCAATCGGACTCAATGGGAAGGTCTTGATGGTCAGCATAGCACTTGTATGATTTTCTTTGTCTGGAAGTATTCTTGGGTGAAATAATCGGAAATGTTCCAGATTTTATAATGATGGCGGATGGTTGCGAGTTCGTCGGCGAGTTCTCCTCCCTTGAGGGCGATGATGGAGTGGGTCTTTTTACCTATGCACCTTATGAGGTCGGATGTGGGCATGACTGCACGGGTGACTACGGTGTCGTAGTGTCCCTTGATGTCTTCGCCCCGAGAGTGGAAGGTCTGTACGTTCTTCAGTCCGATGGAGTCGGCTACTGCCTGTGCCACTCTGACTTTCTTGCCGATGGAGTCGACAAGATGGAACTGGCATTCGGGGAACAGGATGGCAAGTGGTATGCCTGGGAAACCACCTCCGCAACCGAGGTCCATGATTCTGGAATGGGGTGCGAACCGGAATGCCTTGCCGATGGCGAGTGAATGGAGTACGTGATGCTCGTAGAGGTTTTCTATATCCTTGCGGGATATGACGTTTATTTTCTGGTTCCAATCGGCGTAGAGGGTGTCGAGCATGGCAAACTGGTTGCGCTGTACGGAGTCCAGTTCCGGAAAGTAATGATATATTAATTCACAGTTCATAACAGTTCTTTGATGTTGCATTGCTGGAGTTGGTCGAGGGTGTCGAGTTTGCCGACGTCAATCATGCGGAGGTCGGTACGGAGGTCGGAACGGATGTCGACTTTGTCGCAAATGGAGAGGTAGAACTTGATGATGGAGAACTTCCCTTGCCAATGGTCGAGATGCGTACGGAGGAGGGTTGGGTTGACTATCTGGATGCCTGAGAAGGCGTGAGGAATGTGGAATGAGGAATTAGGGATGAGGGTTGGGGGGCCTTTTACTTCGCCGGTGGTGACATTGGTCCAGCCAACGAGGCGGTTGGTGTCGGTGAAGAGCAGGTAGCGTGATGTGTCGCGCTGGCTTACTATCATCTGGGCGGCTGAGTCGGTGGGGAAGGATGTGTAGAAGGGCAGGAGATTGACATTGCTGAGGATGTCGACATTGTGGATGAGTATGGGTGAGTCGTCGGGGAAGAGTGGGATGGCTTTCTTGAGTCCGCCTCCCGTCTCGAGCAACTGGTCGCGTTCATCGCTGAATCGGATGTCGAGTCCAAATGATTGGTTGGCTTTGATGTAGTCGATAATCTGATCGGCAAAGTGGTGTATGTTGATGACGATGTGGATGTCAGACATATGAATGGGAGAACCGGAGGTGCTTGGCTGCTTTACCACGGAGTTCTTTATCTTTTGGATGAGGAGTCCGAGCAGGGGAGTACCCTGGACGGGTACGAGTGCCTTTGGCATTGTGTCGGTCAGTGGTTTCAGGCGTGTGCCTAATCCTGCTGCAAATATCAGTATGTTCATAGTGCAGTGTCAATTCCTTGTTCGCGATGGATGAGATGTACGGGTATGCCGAATTTCCTGTGGATATGTTCGGCTACGTGCTGGGCACTGTAAACGCTGCGGTGCTGTCCGCCTGTGCATCCGAAACAGATGAGAAGGTCGGTGAATCCGCGTTCGAGGTATCTTTGGACATGGAAGTCTATAATTTTGTAGACGCTTTCGAGGAAGGTTAGTATCTCGCCGTTTTCTTCGAGGAAGTCGATGACGGGCTGGTCGAGTCCGGTGAGGTGCTTGTACTGTTCGTAACGCCCTGGATTGTGAGTGCTGCGGCAGTCGAACACATAACCGCCTCCGTTGCCTGAATGGTCGGTAGGAATTCCTTTCCTATAGGAGAAACTCATGACCCGAATGCCGTGGTGACGGATGTCCATGCCTTCCTGACTGGCTGACTCAATAAGTGACTTGCAGGCTGACTTGAGTTCGGGATATGGGTTGCAGACTCCCGAATTGAGCAGTTCGCGCAGGTTCTGGAGCCCTTGGGGAATATTGTCGATGAACTGCTGTTTCTTCTCCCAGAGTCCGCGGAAACCGTATGCTCCAAGTACCTGAAGGGTGCGGAAGAGTACGAAGAGTCGGAGTCGGGACATGAATTTCTCGCGGCTTACCTGCATGTAGGGCTTGAGTGCCTGGAGGTATGCATCTATGAGCATGGTCTTGAACTGCTCGGGGTATTTTGCCGATGTCTGCCATACGAATGATGCCACATCGTAGTAGATGGGACCTTTGCGCCCGCCCTGATAGTCGATGTAATAGGGTGTGCCTTCATGAATCATTACATTGCGTGACTGGAAGTCGCGATACATGAAGGTGTCTGTCATCTCGGCGAGTATGTCGGAGGTGAGGTAGCGATAGTCGGTTTCAAGCCGGACTTCATTGAACTCGATGCCAAGGAGTTTGAGGAAGCAGTACTTGAAGTAGTTTAGGTCGAACATGATGCTTATCTCGTCCATTGAGGGAACGGGATAGCAGTTGTCGAACGCTGCCTGTGATGCTCCTTCGAACTGCATCTTGGGAAGTTCGGAAATGGCTCGCAATGCCATGGCGGATGCTTCGCTGTCGTAGTTCCCATCTGCGTCCATGTGGGTCTTGAGCAGGTCGGCGAGGGTGGTGGTGCCGAGGTATTGCTGGAGGTAGTACATCCTGTCCTCGGTGATTCCGTAGACCTGTGGGGTGTGGAATCCGCTTGCGTAGAAGAGTCGTGACAGTTCGTAGAATGCGGAGTTCTCTTCCGGGTTGGTTCCCTTGATTCCGAACATGGAACCTCCCTCGGTGTCGGTGATGTGATAGTAGCACCGGCCTCCTCCTCCGCTGCCATGGATTTTCTCGATGGAACGAACGGATTTGCCTGTTGAATGGGCAAATAGTGCTATCAATCTTTCCTCTTCCATATTGACATGATTTTAGTGTGGATTAAGATTGAATTGAAAATGGATGCGACGAGCAATAGGATTAGTCCGACGATGATGGACTGCCATATTGCTGGGCGTTCCAGATTGGGGAAGAATGTCTCAAACATTTGTATGTATTCGTTTCGGATGACGACAAGGAGTAATGCTGAGAGTATGAACACGGTGGTGTTTAGTCCGAGAGTGAGCATCTGGTAGGGCATTGCCACTTTTGCAGGGCTGTAACCGATGACGAGGAGGTTCTCGAGTTTCGTGTTGTTCTTCTCGACGAGAAGCAGTACGCTGAGCATGAGGATATAGAATGCCAGGGCGCAGATGACGAGTCCGACGGAGGTGACGATGCCGACTATCATCTTGAGGAGATAGGTTGTCTTGCTGGCATCCAACTTGCTCTGGTCAGTTTCATAGTTGTTGTCCTGAAGATACTGTGTGATATTGTCGTCGGCGGGGTTGTCGACTTCGAGGATGAGCCGAGATACGGAGGATGAAGTGCCGGTGCCGTACTGGCTGTTTGCCCATGTCATGAATTTCTCGGGAACGAGAATGGTGTTGAGCCGGCTACTGAATCCTGCTATGTTTCCCTGAAACTGACCGTCCTTGCCGTTGCCACTGATATGGATGCCGAGGCTGATGGCTCCCAACAGACCTTCTGACAGTTGTGGGAGGTGCTGGCTCTGGGCGTATCCGAAATTGTAGAGGTCGAGGTAGTTGCGGGGGAGTATGATTGGAATGTCAGTATCGCCTTCATGAAAGGTCCAGTTCTCCGACTTCACATCGACGAACTCGTCGGGAACTGATTCGAAGAACATGTCGGTGGAGAAACTGGTAAATTCCTCTATGCCGAACGATGCGTTGACATGAAATGTGGATGACGAAAACCAACCGAGCCGTCTTACGAATGGTTGTGACGATACATCATCGATATCGGACTGGCTGAAGGTGTCTGCCTTTCCGGTAATTCCTGATATGGTTCCTACGGACTTGTTGATGATGAGATAGTCGCTTCTCATGAAACTGTCTTCGCCGTTGTAGATTGCCTGGGTGTCGTTGTAGAACTGTACTCCAAGCATTATGATGAGCATTCCCACGAGGTTTGCAAGGAAGAATCCTGCAAACTGAGGGATGCTGATGTGATGTCGTAATAATTTCCAGAGGAGGTTCATAATGGTTGATTATTGATGGTTGGTTTGTCGTGAGCTTGTCAAAGGAATGGTTATAGTTTCAGAATTTTGTCGTAGTTGAGGGCCATGTGCTTGCCGATGCTGGTGACGATGACTCCTGCTCCCTGTTTTCTTGCTTCGCTCATCATGATGTCAGCCATGATGCGGCTATTCCCATCGTCGAGATGGCTTACAGGCTCGTCGGCAAGGAGAAAGTCGAACGGTTGGCAGAGTGAGCGGATCATGGCAACTCTCTGCTGTTGTCCGAATGACATGCGTCCGACGAGGCAGTTCCTGCGGTCTGCAATGCCAAGCCGGTCGAACCACTCTTCTATCTGCCTCATGCTCTGATGGTTTGTAAGTTTGTTTTTTATGATGACATTCTCCATTGCAGTGAGTTCGGGGAAGAGACGAAGTTCCTGCCACAGGATGCTGAGTGAACTCTTCCGTGTGCCGACAAGTGTCCCTGTAGGCAGATGGCTGATGTCCTGGCTGTCGTGGAAAATCTTTCCGAGATAGTCGTGGCGATAACCATAGATATAACTGCAAAGGGAAGATTTTCCAGTTCCGGAACAGGCTTCAAGAAGATAGAGTCTGCCTTTTTCAAACGACACTTCCTTTAGCCATACATCGCTTTGAACTATGTGAGGCTCGGTCTGTACCGGCTGAAAGACTGCCGGCAGTAAGTTTTGTAGAATGATTTTGTTCACTTCAGAAGTTGTTTGAAGATATTTTCGTTGTTTGATGATTCAATTCTGACAGTTACGTCGCCCTGGCCTTCGGAATAGAACCTGATGCCCGTGAGGCTGTTGACGCATTTATAAATGGATGGTAGACTGATGAGGCGGGTATATTGCTTCATGTCAGTCTGCGAGAGGTCAACATAGCCGTACAGGCAGCATTTGCTGATGTCCCTCGCGGTTATGTCAAGTTCCTTGTATGGACCGTCCCAGTTGGCAGTGGCGTTTGGAAGGTGGCGGTTCTGTTCTCCGTTGATGTTCCACATCATGTCGCCGTTGTCGGACGAACAAATCATGATGTCGCCATCGGTGGAGTTGATGAGTTTATCGAGGTCATAATCAATGGCGAAACTTGCAAGGGAGAGTTGGCTGCTGAGTTGGGGAATGCTATTCACAAACTTACAGAGTTTCTCGCCGTTTATTCCTGCCATCAATGTGACGAATGAGCGTTTCGGAATCTTGGAAAGGTAGTCGCCTTTTATCTTTTTCAATGACTGGGACTGTTCGTCGAGTACCTTCTGTACGTCCTTCTTGTCGCTATAAATCTTTGATGTGATGACAAGTGCTCCGTCCTCTCCATCGAGTGCGGATACCATCTTGACGGCATCCTTTCCGACATTTTCTGGGAGAAAATTGCTGGCTATGTTCTGGACATTGTCGCTCACGGCTGACAGGTTGGAATAGACTACGATGTCGCTTGATGCGATGTCGCACATGCGTGAGAAATGTTCTGTAGCATAGAAGGAGTCTTCTTCCTTCAGTTCAAGGAGTGAACGTATCATCTGCTTTGCATTTGGACCTGTATCACCTGTCTTGCAGACAAGTAGCAGTGTCTCGTCATTGTATGCGAGGTCTACTTCACCAAAGAGTCTCGACCATGTCAGTTTCCCGTCCTGTCTTGGCTTGATGGCAATCTTCTCCTTTGCATATTGGGTGAGGCAGTCGGTCATGTCGGCTTCGTCAGCAACGGTGGCTGTAATGCAGATGTAGTCGTTTCCTAACTGGAAGATGTAGAGCGGTTCGGTGAAGTCGATACCCATGTCGAGTGGATTGACTTTGAGAACTCTGCATGCCTGTTCAAAGAGTTTGGAGTCCATGAGGTCGCTCTCTGTGGAGAACTTCAGCATGTCCAGAGACACTACCATGCTGGCATTTGCCGGTATGACACCGGCTGTCTCACGCTTCCTGCAACTGCTGATTACCAGTGCTGTGAGAATTACGATTACAATTACTTTCTTCATATAACAATTAATCTTCAAATTCGTTTGCCAGATGCATTAAATCTACGGCAACAAGTCCTGCCGTCTCTGTTCGGAGTCTGCTCTTGCCAAGACTGACAGACTGAAATCCCGACTTTTCCGGCATTTCCACCTCTTCCTGACTGAAATCGCCTTCAGGTCCGATAAGAATACGTACATTCTGGCCTTTC
>JAZQPD010000122.1:0-8726 GCA_045628285.1 Bacteroidaceae bacterium | reverse complement strand
CTGTAGGCGTCCTCGGAACGCAGTCGGCGATTGGCTGTGTATTTGTTGACCATTGAGTCCATGCAACCTGGAGAGATTGCGAAGAAGAGCCTTGGTCGGCCAAGTTTCCTGAAGTCGCGGAAATCACCATGCCAGTCGGGCTGTGGAACAACGGCTACTTTATAGCCGTCAGCCTCGAGTATCCTTCCGATTACTGCCGTAGCGAATGAAGGATGGTCGACATAGGCATCGCCGGAGAACATGATTACATCAGGTTGTTCCCAGCCAAGATGTTCCATTTCTTTCTTTGTAGTAGGTAGCCAGTTCATTGCTCAAATAATTTAAGGAAATCAGCCATCAGCATGTTGCGATGTCGTGGTTCTGCTATGGTTTCAAACGGAAATCCGCAAACGATTGCTTTCTTGCCATCTCTGTCAGTGAAATAAGCCGCAGGGGCTTTGTCTGCATATATGAGAAACTGCTTGCCATGTTCTGATGTGAGTGATGTAGGGCATGGAACGGAATAGCATTTATCGTTCATTTCTCGCCAGAATGTGTATGTGACTGTGGAATCGGTATCGGTGACTGTATCCAGGCTCTTGTCCATCAGGGATATGTCAGCCTTTGTTGAAACACTGAGGGTCTGTGCGAGATTGCCGGAAAGCAATCCTCCCAGATTGGCTCCGGTGATGATGAGCCTGTTGCCTTTGTTGACATACGATGTCAGAATGGACTGAATCCGAGAGTCGAATTCCTTCTGGACACCACAGATCAGGTCAACATACTTATAGGAGTCCAGTCGTACGTTTCCAGCCATGACGGCACCGATACTGGCAGAACAGAACGAGTGGTCGCTGACCTCCTTGATTGCCTTGCCGTGGATGAATGGATAGTCGAAAGTATTTCCCATTATTATCCTGCCCTCAAGTTCGTTACCGCTATAGCCAGTTCCGTTTGTGGCTTCGGAACCCAAGTGTGCCTTGCTGAATGTCTTCTGTCGGCCACAGTAGCCGGCAAATGCTCCGTATTGTACTCCAGGATCTCTGTCAAGGTCAAATCCCTGTTCTTCTGATGTGTTTATCTGTGCTGGCCCTTCGAGGCGTGTGAATGCATTTACCAGCATTATCGTTCCATTATTCGTTGGAGAGATATATGCAGAGAGAGTCTCAGAAGGGAAACTGCACCCACCGTTGTTGGCTGCAACTACATAGAACGAATATATGTTGCCAGGAGTGGCTTTTATGCTATGTGATGCTCCCCTGACAACCTTTCCATTGTCAAATGCTCCGTCGTTGATACGGGTATATACTATGAAGAACTGAGGCCTTGCTGTTGGCTCTAATGGGTCGTTCACACTTTCCCACGAGAGATGAATGGTGCTGTCGGGCTCTGACAATGAAGTACTGAAATTCCTTACAGGGAGAGGCTGCACAACATACTCCCGATGGTGGGTGGTCGCAACGTATTTCAGTATTGTCTTATACACAGACCTCGAGAAGTCGAACTTGAATTTAGGATCATAGCCAAGACACATGTCTGCGAAGTTCTGATGTGACAACATTTCGAGGATGACTGACGGAACTGCAGGCTCGCGTGTCTCGCAGGGGCTGCGGCGTTGTATATGCCGTACCGGCCAGTTGTATGCCTCAAGGTCAGTGCTGAGGTTGGTTATGAGCATACTGGCAAGGTCGTAGCTTGCGAAACGCCCGATTCCGTTGAGAGAGGTGATGGTATCGGTCACTGTCACGACCATAGAATCAGGAATGATGACTATGCTGTTGACATGTAAGCTGTCGTTGCATAAACTGTCAGTTTTCAGGCTGTCGTTGCATAAACTGTCAACTTTCAGACTGTCATTGTATGTGCTGTCAACTGATGCACTGTCAATTCCTGCTTTTTCCTTAATCTCAGCCTTGACAGGCTTTGGAATCTTCTTCTGTACCTTCCTTGTGGTCGATGTGGTACAGATGGATAAAGAACCCACCTTGCTGTCGTCGCGCTTGAATCCGGCGTCGGTGTGGAAGGCTACTGCCAGTTCGATTGGCACCTTCCTGCCTATGGAATCGGGAATGTATGCGGATTCGCCGGCGAGGTTGTTGACGGAGTATGGGCGGGCATAGAGGTCATCGTTGTAGTCGGTGGTGGAGTGGTCGTAAACCTTGTCAGAAAATCCTGCCCACTGGGCGTAGTAGCGTGATGCTTCCGCCCAGCGAGGAAGGCCACTCGTCGCTGTGGAGGTGGTGACATTGCCGTAACCAGCTCCAAACCGGACGGCATCTGCACTTACGATTCCTTTTTGGCTGCTTTGGTTGAGCAGGACTACCTTGCAGTAGTTGTTGATGCCTTCGTCGAATGAGAATGTCCCGATATAGACCCATGTGCCTCCTCCAATCTTCTGGTTGACTTCGATTTCGGTCACTATGCCATTATGATGAACTTGGTAGATGGCGTTGTCGATACTTTCCTCAGTGGTCTGGTAGGATACATATACCGCATATTGTCCTGTCTCGGGGATATATGGTTGCCATGTCGTGGATGCAAGGCTATCCTTTGAATTGGATGTCTCGATGTAACGTGCCGTTCCGTCGGTAAATGGATTCTCGTTGGCTGAATAGATATCTTTTGTATGGGCAAACCCAGCTATTTCTGATGTCTTCCAGGTGATGGATTCGACAGGCTCACCAACCATGGTGGAGAATTCCCTGTAACATCCGTCTGTAGTCGGCTTGTCGTTGTCGACAATAATCTCGTTGTTCTGCCAATTACGTTCACGAGGTGTGTAGACAATTGCACCTGCATTTTCCAGCATGGGAATGATGTAAGGGATGACGAATGTCTGTGAGAACAGGTCTTCTGTCGTACAGTAGAGTCTTGGGCGTTGCCAGCTCCACGTTCCGGAATTATTGTATCTGCCATGACTTTGCCATACGGCAATATGCCTGTTGTCTAATCCCTTGCTGGCAGTGAATGCCGCATTGTTGTTTCTTGTCCAGGAATGGCCAGAGTGGTCTTTCGTCCAGATACGAGTGGAGTCGATTGCGTAAGGACGGAAGTAATTTGGGACAAGTTCCTCGATGAGCCTGCCAGAGGTACTGACCTCAAGTCGATAACTACTGATGGAATCGGGAAGGTATGAACGAATGGTCTTATAGATGTCATTTACGATGGCAGGAGTGAAAGCCTGTTCTCCGAAACCTCCTCCAACCTTAATCCTTATTGTGGAATCTTCATGGAGTACATCGTATGAACTTAGGGTGCAAGGTTTAAGGACCTCTCCTTTTCGTACGTAATTGTCGAAGTAGTGGAGAAGGGAGTCTTTTACCTGTGCGTTGGTGACGAGGGTGAACGATGATAATTGGATTATACACAACAAAAGGAATGTTGAAATCCCTTTTGCTGTATGTGATATATGATGCTTAATTGAACTCTTTACACTCATCGTTGATATCAGTTTCCTTTATAATTGCATTTATTGAACCCTACTAATTTGTCATATCTTCCTCCAAAGGGCCGGTGATATACATACACATAGTATTCGTTTTCTGTCTGATGGAAGTTTCCTTCTGTCATGTCGGTCACTCCCACTTGGTTTTCGCCCTTGTCGCTAACCAACACGTATTGATAATTGTACGAGCCCTGTTTCAGAGGAAGCACCAGTTCGTATTGGTGGGTAAGGTGGTTGTATTCCATCTGATAGTAGGAATCATAGCTGTTGTCTGTGAGGTCTCCGTTCAGGTAGACTTCTCCTCCCGGCAACTTGGGACTGACGAGTGTGAAGTGAACAAAGAAATAGTCGCTTTCTGTGTCGTTTTCCTCGTCGTCATTGTTGATTATGTAATAGCGGCCATCCTGGTCCTCATCGTAGAGATAATTAATCCTTGGCTTGTCGGGATAGATGACCGCATGGTAGTATCCTTTGTCATAGTACATCTTGTCGATGTGCATGGTCGGCACGAGCCTGTCGAGAATCTCGAATCTCCTGTATTCATTTCCGGCATCAAAGATGAGGCTCTTGTTGTAGTTGTAGATAAGTTGTGTGGCCTTGATGTATGTCGGTTTCAGTTCGGAGGCATGAGTGTCCCACCTTCTGTTCTGAACCACAACAGGTTTGAATTCACTTTCGGGATTATCAACTGCATAGTCCTTGTAGTTTATGGTGAAGGATACCTGCTGATGGGATTGATAAGTGTCGATGTCGGTATTTGCGCTTACGTCGATGTCGATGCCTATCTTTGGCTCGACCATGCTGAAACATGCCTGAGCCACCGGTTCGTCGTCTCCGTCCTGATAGAATTCAACTTTATAGTTTCCGCTTATGAGCAGTTTCACGTCTTTGTTCGGGAATGTGATGGAATAGTGGTTGTACTCCATTTCTGTAGTCATCGACTGGGAATATTGCTCGATTCTGTACGTTCCGTTGATCCCAGTCATATAGTCACCTTCGTAGATGTCTGACGGTTGCCAGTCTGCATCGCAGTGGGTGACTTTATAGGTGTATCTTACATAGTTGTGCTGCAGATCATCGAAGGAAATCTCGACGAAATGCCCACTTCCCATGACGATTACGGGAGGCTCGCCCCATTTTCCGTCAGCCTTTACCTGGACGGTCTTGAGGTTTTCCATGAAGGAGGCTGTCTGCTGTGCTGCGGAATGGATGTAAGTCAGTCCGCAGCAGGCAGCCAGCATGATTGTCTTAGAAATTGAAATAATTCTTAGCATTATTGTAACTGATGTCTTCCACCATCTGCTGAACTCTTTCCATTTCACTTGCAGGTATTTCTCCGTTCTCGATGTCATTGCCGAGGAGGTTGCAGAGTGTGCGACGGAAATATTCATGACGAGGGTATGAGAGGAATGAACGGGAGTCAGTGAGCATTCCGACGAACCGACTGAGGAGCCCGAGTACGGAAAGTGTGTTCATCTGGTTCTCCATGCCTCGTTTCTGGTCGAGGAACCACCATCCCGAACCCCATTGGATCTTGCCCGGACAGGTGCCGTCCTGGAAGTTTCCGAGCATGGTTGCAACCACTTCGTTATCTGCAGGGTTGAGGTTGTAGATTATGGTCTTTGTCAGTTTGTCCTCTGATGCCAGACGATTGAAGAACTTCGACATGGCTTTTGCTGTATTGAACTGTCCGATGGAGTCAAAACCGGTGTCGGGTCCAAGGAGATTGAACATCTTCGTGTTGTTGTCGCGAATAGCACCATAATGGAACTGCTGTGTCCATCCTGCGTCGCTATCCATTTCTGCGAACTTCACGAGCATGCAACTCTTAAACTTCAGGATTTCATCCTTTGTGAGTTCCTTTCCGCCATACACCTTGTTGAATATGTCGTTGATTTCATTGTCGGTATAGTCCTCTGCATAGAACTCCTCGATTCCGTGGTCGGAGAGTTTGCAACCATTCTCTGCAAAGAACTCGTGACGCTTCTGGAGTGCATCGATGACATCCTGGAACTTGCTGATGCTCACACCGCTCACTTCGCTGAGTTTCCCGATATAAGCCTTGAAGTTTGCAGGATTCTCGACTGCCATGGCCTTGTCTGGACGCCAGGCTGGAATCATCTTCGTGAACCCTGCCTCTGCAACGTACTGCTTGTGGTAGCGAAGGTCATCAACTGGGTCATCAGTCGTACAGACAATCTCTACATTGTATTTCTTCATCAGACCTCTTGCCGTGAATGAAGGGTCGTTCTGGAGTTTATCGTTACATTCGTCGAAAATTTCCCTTGCAGTCTCCGGTTTGAGCAACTTTGTAATACCGAACGCAGTCTTCAACTCAAGATGAGTCCAGTGATAGAGTGGGTTGCGGAATGTGTAAGGCACTGTCTCTGCCCATTTCTCAAACTTTTCCCAGTCGGATGTATCCTTGCCGGTGCAGTATTTCTCAGGTACTCCGTTTGAGCGCATCGCTCTCCATTTGTAGTGGTCTCCGCCAAGCCAGAGTTCTGTGATTGATGAGAACTTGTGGTCGTCAGCCACCATCTGAGGAACAAGGTGACAATGATAGTCTATAATCGGCATTTTAGCCGCGTGTTCGTGATATAACTTCTGTGCGGTCTCTGTCTGCAGCAGGAAGTTTTCGTCCATGAATTGTTTCATATTATCTTCAGTTTTAGTTATCGTTATCGTTAAAGTATGGTCTTCACTGCCTCGAGCATGCCGAGTGACTGTATTTTGTCGAGGTCGGCCTTTACGAGTTCTGTAAGTCCTGGGATGAGGTTGAGGTCTTCGTGCCAGATATTCTGTGCAGCAAGCACTCCTTCTGCTACCTTCTGAGTGTCATTTGTTGCCCAGAGGTCTTTCAGCAACTGCATGATTTCCGGTGCATCGTTTGGAACGATCTCTGCTCCGTCAGCTCTTCTTCCACCCTTGTAGTAGGTGATGATTGCTGCAAGTCCGAATACAAGTCCCTGAGGCAGTTCGCCTTTGCGCTGGAGGTATGTCTTCAGCCCAGGAAGGTCGCGTGTCTCGTACTTAGGGAACGAGTTGAGCATGATGCTTGTAACCTGATGGTCTACGTATGGGTTGTTGAAACGCTCAAGAACATCTTCAGCGAATTTCTCCAGTTCGTCCATTGGGAGATTGAGTGTTTGCATCAGTTCCTCAAACTGAACCTTGTGGATGAATTTACCTACCACTTCATGGTTGCAGGCATCCCTTACGATATTTATTCCGGAGAGGTATGCAACCGGTGAGAGAACTGTATGCGGACCGTTGAGAAGTGTCACTTTCCTTTCGTGGTAAGGTTTCTCTGACTCTGCAATAAGAACGTGGAGACCGGCCTTTTCGGCAGGGAACTCTGCTTTCAGGGTTTCGATACTCATATTCTCAGGTTTCTCGATTACCCAGAGGTGGAAGGCTTCGCCCTGAACCACGAGATTGTCCTTGTAGCATATCTTTTCCTGAATTTCAGCAATTTCCTTGCGGGGAAATCCCGGCACGATTCGGTCAACGAGTGTAGCACAGACGTAGCAGTAGTTTGTGAACCACTCCTTGAATCCTTCATAATCGCAGCCGAAATCGTCTTTCCATAGTTCGATATATTTGAAGATGCAATCCTTCAGATGATGTCCGTTGAGGAAAATGAGTTCGCAAGGCATGATGATGAGGCCTTTGTCTTCGGCTCCGTTGAATGTCTTATAGCGATGGAAGAGCAGTTGCGTCAACTTTCCCGGATAACTGCTTGCAGGTGCGTCTGTGAACTTGCATGAATCGTCGAATGCAATTCCGGCTTCCGTGGTGTTGGAGATGACGAACCGTATTTCCGGCTGTTCTGCGAGTGCCATGAATGCTGCATTCTGTGTATAAGGGTTGAGGGCACGGCTGACGCAGTCTATTCTGGTAAGTGAGTTTACCTTCTCACCGTTCAGACGTCCCTGAAGGTTTACGTGGTAGAGGCAGTCCTGGCCGTTGAGCCAGTCGACCATGCCCTTTTCTATCGGTTGCACGATTACTATGCTTGAGTTGAAATCGGTCTTGCGGTTCATCTTGTAGATAATCCAGTCGACGAAACATCTGAGGAAGTTTCCTTCTCCAAACTGGATTATTCTTTCCGGTGCACAACTTTTTGGTGCTGTTCTTTTGTTGAGTGATTTCATATTCGATTGCTAATGATTAATAGTTATTTATCAGTTATTTATCATCTAAAGGCTACCCGTAACTCACGTGACAGGTAGCCGAAAAACACAAAATAAAGTACGACTACCAAACATCATTAAAGCCGTACTATTCTTTATTGTATACCTGCCTCCCTGAGATGTTTCTGCCAGTTCCAGGCTGACAGGAGGATGTCGTCGAGAGGTGTGTCCGCTTTCCAACCGAGTACTGAGTTGGCTTTGTCTACATTTCCCCAAATGGCTTCGATGTCACCCTCTCTGCGGCCACCAATCTTGTAGTTGAGCTTTACTCCTGTGGCTTTCTCGAATGAATTGATAAGTTCAAGCACACTGCATCCGTGACCGGTTCCGATGTTGAATATCTCCACTGCGTCCTCCGATTTGCCGTCAAGGATTCTTGCCATAGCGGCAACGTGTGCCTTTGCAAGGTCTACTACATAGATGTAGTCCCTTATGCAGCTTCCGTCAGGTGTGTCATAGTCGTCGCCGAACACCGTGAGGCATTCCCTTATTCCTATTGCCGTCTGAGTGAGGTAAGGTATGAGGTTGGCTGGAACACCATTCGGCAGTTCGCCGATGTGGCTTGAAGGATGTGAACCTATTGGATTGAAGTATCTCAGGATGATGCTCTTGATGTTTGCGCCACTGTGTATGTAGTCCTGAATGATTTCTTCGTTTATCTGCTTCGTGTTGCCATAAGGACTTTCTGCTTTCTGAATTGGAGCCTTCTCCGTTACGGGGAGATTCTCTTCCGATGGCTGACCGTAAACGGTACATGATGAGGAGAAAATGATTCCTTCGACATTGTACTTGGGCATCAATTCTAGAAGGTTGATGAGTGAATTGAGGTTGTTGCGGTAGTACATAAGTGGTTTCTCTACGGATTCGCCTACTGCCTTGCTGGCAGCGAAATGGATGATACCCTTTATGTCGCTGTATTTCCTGAACACACCCTCGAGTGCCTCAAAATCACAACAGTCGACTTTTTCAAACGCAGGGCGTTCGCCTGTGATTTTCTCAATGCCATCAAGGACATTGTCGTTTGAATTCGACAAATTGTCGATTATCACTACGTTGTAACCTGCCTGCTGCAACTCTACTGTTGTATGTGAACCGATGAAACCTGT
>JAZQPD010000121.1:0-5674 GCA_045628285.1 Bacteroidaceae bacterium | reverse complement strand
TAAAGTTCATTATTTTTGTAAAAAAAGTCATCGTTTTCGTTTTTTTTCGTATATTTGCATTTGAAACTAAATAACTTAACTTTGGCATATGCGTAAGTATTTGATTTTTAACATTAATCAGACATTAATTGAAACATTAATCAGACATATAATGAATAAATTTCCTATGATATGTATAAAACATTCTTCGGGTGCTTCGACCACTCAGGCGAGCAGAGCTCGGAGGTCCATCAGCCCGTAATAATATTAATGTCGATAACTCCGGCTTTGCCGCCTGAGTGGCCGAAGCGCCCGAAGAATGTTTAGATTAACGGTCATTAATGTTTTTAAATAAAAGCTAAAGTCAAATAAATAATGTTATGAGCATTAGCATGATTACATACAAGTACGAAGCCAATAGCACCTTCAGGGCATTCTTGCTGACACTGGTGCTGTCATTCCTCACCCTTGAACTCTCTGCCCAGCTGGAGAAAGCCAGCGACAACGTGAGGGCGTGGAAGGTGGCAAACTGCACCGTTCCGTTCGACATCAATTACGAGGGGGAACCGTTTCGTATCCGCTGGGGAATGGACACGGCATGGGACAGCGAGTCGAACATCAGGAGGGGAATTGCCTTTATCGGCAAGAACCAGATAGAACTGGCACGCGCCTCGTTCAATCCTAACTTCAACATGACGAGTACTGGCGAACTGAGCAACGAGCAGCGCCAGAGGCTGAACAGCCGGCTCAACCACATAGGACTGATTGGCAAGCACGTGGAAGTGATGCTCAACGATGACCCCGGTGAGGATGGCGACGTAAAGGCAATGTATAAGAATGACCCCAAGAACTGGGCACGCCTGTTCGACAAGACAGTGGAGTATGCTCAGGGGAAGGGATTCAAAGTGGTCAGTATCGCTCCGTTCAACGAACCCGACTACGGCTGGGGACAGGGTACCAAAGGTGATTTCCTTGATATCTGCAAGGCAGTAAGAAGCGGTGAGTTCCCACGACTCGACTCCCTGCGCCTCTGTGGAGGAAACACGCTGAACTGCGACGAAGCACTCTCATGGTACAATTACCTGAAGCCCTATCTTGCAGAAGGCAACACCCACCAGCTGGCAGGTTCGTTCAATAACTACGCCAACTTCTTCACTCAGGTGAAGGCTGACGGGAAGATCGGTACTGCCGACGAGTTGCACAACGTTATGGAGGCAATGGTAGGAGTGCAGTACGGCATGACTCAGGGAATATGGTGGGGATTCGACGGACTGGCAAGGGGAGAATTCTGCCGTGCAAGTTTCGGCGACCGTCTGGCATACGCCGAAGACCGCAGCAACTGGACGGCTGGCTCCGTGTACAGAAACACCCTCGACAACAAATACGAAGCCTTCGTGGGAACGAGCGAGAGGCAGGCGAACAAGAGCAGCTACCTGTTCGTAAGTACGGCAAAGGACGTGTACTTCGACGGCTACGGTCCTCAGCGCGAGTTCCTCGTACAGACTCCGGGAGGTACAGGCTATCAGCAAGGACAGACAAACGCCGAGCGGGTTGTAAACATCACGTTTGGCGAAGACGTACAGCCATCAGCCATTGACGGGACATACATCCTCATGAACAAGGCCTCGAAGATGATCCTGTCGACCCAGAACGGCAGCAACAACGACGGAACGCCTCTCACCATCGCAAAGAACATAGGAAAGGGCTATCAGCAATGGATGGTCAACCCTATCGACTCTGCTCACGGAGGCGACTTCAGCTACTACATAATAAGAGGAGTACAGTCCAACAAAATGCCTGACGTATGGAACTGGAGCCTCAGCAGCGGAGGAGCCGTAAACCTCTACAAGGGAAGCGAGGGTGACAACGAACCCTACTGGATGGAATATGCCGGCGACGGATGGTACTACATCCACAGCAAACACAGTAATCTCGTGCTCGGAACAAACAGCACGAATGCCAACTCAGTAGTTGTACAGCAGACAAAAACCACTACTGACGGTCTGGCAAGGAACCGCCAACTCTGGAGATTCCTCCCACTTGATGCAGAATGTGAATTCGATGCTCCGGCCGTTCCTACAGGACTTGCCGCACAGCCACTCTCGGCAAGCATACTGCTGAACTGGGACGCCAACACGGAGGAGGACATAAGCGGCTACACCATTCTGAGGAAAGCCGAGACGGAAGAGGAATGGAACACGATTGCGAGAAACGTGAAAGGCTGTCGGTTCCTCGACAACCTGTGCGAGGCGGACATCACCTATCAGTATAAGATCAAGGCTGTAGACAAGAGTGTCAACACCTCGGAGGCATCTGAGGCCATCACGGCAAGGACAAGCGGAGAAAAGAAACTAATCTGTCAGTTGCAGTTCGACAAGGAAATGACTGACGCTTCCGAGAACCACTTCGATGCAGCACACTACGGAACGAGAACCTTCTCATCAATCAGTTCGATGGTGAAGTCCGGTACCAGTTCACTCTCACTCGACGGAAAAAAGTATGTCCAATTGCCATACAGCGTGGCAAACCAGAAGGAAATGACCATCTGCGGATGGATAAAGTTGGGAAGTCCAACTACTCCTACACAGCGGTTCTTCGAATTCGGAAGCGGGACAGACAGATACATGTGTGTGATTCCCAACAGCGGTTCAGACATGCGGCTTGTACTGAAATGCGGCGAAACGGAAGAGATCCTCTCTGCAAAGAAGGTTGCAGCACTGTCATGGAAACATATTGCTGTGGCATTCAGCGACGAGAAAGTATCGCTCTACATAGACGGGGAACTGGCAGGGGAATCGACAGAGATGCATATCCGTCCTGCCGACATACAACCCGTGATGTGCTACCTCGGCAGAGGCCAGTCGCCAAAGTACGACCTTATGAAGGGCTACCTCGATGACTTCAGAATTTACAACTACCCTCTCAGCCAGCAGGAGATAAGGGACATAATAGGCGAGGCAACGGACATCGGAGCCATCCCGGGCTGTTCCGCTGAAGGGAAAGACCAGTATAACCTGCATGGCATGAAGGTGGGCGACGGTTACAGAGGAATCGTTGTAAAGGCAGGAAGAAAAGAATTCAGGAAATCAGGAAATTAGGAAATTAGGAATTTAGGAATTGCCTTATGTTAGGACAGTATATAAAAAGAATAGAGGTTGACCAGCTGTGGCACGGCGGACATCGCGTGGCACTCGATTTCCAGTTGGGTGTGAACGTGCTCAGCGGAATGAACGGAATGGGAAAGAGTACGGTAATCTCGCACATAGCAAAAGGACTGCACATGATAAACGAGCGCAAGTCACTTGAACCATACGGAGTCCGCATCGACATCTATCCCGAAGGTGCTACAAGTATCAAATATAACTTCGTGAAGAGTTTCGACAGTCCGCTGATGAGTGTCTCACAACTTGAGTCCATAACCGACAAGGACGTAAAGACCTACCTTGACTGGAAACTCTATAAACTGCAGACAAACGAAGACTTCATCGGTAATCCACAATGGAGTCAGTTCTGCGACCTCATCAACGGACTGTTCAGCGATACAGGCAAAGTCATCGACCGCGAAAACAACAGATTGGTCTTTCTGCAAGGCGACGACATCATAACACCATACATGCTCTCTGCCGGAGAAAAGAATCTGCTGATCATACTCCTTACCGTACTGCTGGAGAATCAGGAGCCATGTGTGCTGCTGCTTGACGAACCTGAAATCTGCCTGCACATCGATTGGCAGGAACACCTGCTAGAACATATCCGCACACTCAACCCGAATGTTCAGATCATCCTTTCCACCCACTCCCCTGCCATCGTGATGAACGGCTGGCTCGACACAGTGACGGAAATAACAGACACTTACAGGTAATGGGCAGCAGACTTACAAACAACGTCACATCAAAATACTTTCACGCGGCAAACCATCTCCGTCCGAAATGGAAGAAGATGAAAGTCATCGCCTATGTAGAAAGCTACGACGACATTGCCTTCTGGAGAGACATCCTCGGAGAATTCGAGACCGACGACACAGGATTCGAAATCGTGCTGCCTTCACGCAACAACCTGAGCAGGGGAAAGAAGTCGGCCATAATGAACAACCTGGGAAAGAACCTCGGCACAAGTCTGATTGCATGTGTCGATGCAGACTACGACTACCTTGTAGGCAACTGCAACGAATTCAGCAAGAGTATGCTGGAAAACCCGTTTGTTGTCCACACCTACGTCTATGCCATAGAGAATTTTCACTGCTATGCCCCGAGCCTTCATAATGTATGTACAACTGCAACCCTCAACGACCATCAGTTGTTTGACTTCGAAGCCTTCCTCGAAGAATATTCACGAACCATATACGACCTCTTTATCTGGCAAGTATGGTTTCACAGGGTAGGACGGGCAAGCGAATTTCCGATGACCTCGTTCAACAACTTTGTATCAGCGAAGAAAATCAATATCCAGAACCCGGAAGAGACCCTCGAACACATACGAAGGGAAAGCAACAGAAAAATCGCATCGTTCCAGCATAACTGTCCTGAGGCAAAAGGCAAAATCCAGCGACTGAAAGAAGAACTGAGGGAATTAGGAGTGACACCCGAGAACACATATTTATATATACAGGGACATAACCTCGTGGAGAATGTAGTGCTTGCTGTGCTAATTCCCGTCTGCACTTCACTTCGGAAAGCGAGAGAAAAGGAAATCATGTCATACGCCGCCCATAAGACACAGATGCAGAACGAGCTGGCAAGCTATCAGCACAGCCAAAGCCCTGTGGAACAGATTCTGAAAAGAAACGGTGATTTCAAGGCTGCACCGCAATATGAGCAACTGCACGAACGGATAGCGCGGCTCATGGAACTTATCAACAACGACACTCAGAAAGCAATATGATACTGGAAATACTCGATACATTAGTATCCATGGATATCTTCACGGAACATTTCTTCTGTGACATAGATGCTTGCAAAGGAGCCTGCTGCGTAGAAGGCGATGCCGGAGCACCAGTACTGATGGACGAGATTGGTATCCTTGAAACGGCATCAGAAGAGGTGTGGGAAAAGCTCACTCCAGAAGCACAGCAGGTCATGCACGAACAAGGAGTGGTGTATCCGGACCCTACAGGAGAACTCGTGACAAGTATCGTGAACGGCAAGGACTGTGTCTTTGCCCGGCAGGATGAGAAAGGGCGCACATACTGCACCATTCAAAATTGCAAGCCCATATCCTGCTCATTATACCCGATAAGGGTAAGTATTACAGGAAACATGCCTGCACTCAGTTACCACAGGTGGGATGTCTGCAAGGCAGCACGAGTACTCGGTGAGTCAAAGGGAATAAAAGTCTATGAATTCCTCAAGGAACCCCTCATCCGCAGATTCGGCAAGGAATGGTATGAGGAGGCATGTGTGGTGGCAGAGGAACTGAAAAAGCAGGGGTATATTTAGGACAATAACGATGGTTCGACAGGCTTACCAACCAACAATAACGAAGACGGAATCAGATTAAACTATTCAACTTTCGTATGTATTTTAAAACATTAATGACCATTCTTCGGGTGCTACGACCACTCAGGCGAGCAAGCTCGGAGTTATCTAAACATTAATCAGACATTAATATTATTAAGGGCTGATGGCATGTTTATATCAAATCATAGTCAATGATTATTAATGTCCCGATTAATGTTTAAATTAATGTCTGATAACTC
>JAZQPD010000120.1:0-8915 GCA_045628285.1 Bacteroidaceae bacterium | reverse complement strand
AGAGCGACCTCTCCAAGCGAGGTTCACTCCAGAGGGGAATAACCACCGACAACAGTTACAGCGGAAATGTAGTGGCATCCTTCAACAAGATGTTCAAGGACGAATCGCTCATCAGCGCATCTGCAGGATGGGAAATCAACTACTCCAAGACACGCAGCGAATATGTCACAGCCATCGGGTTCTACAACGACCAGCTCTCATTCATCGGCAATGCGGCCGGCTACCCTACCACCACCCCTTCGGGCACCCAGGGCGAGTCATCAGATGTCGGAGTGTTCCTCTCGGGCAACTATTCCTTCCGCAACCGTTACTTCGTAGACGGGACATGGCGTCTGACCGGTTCGTCACAGTTCGGTGAGAACAACCGCTACGGAAACTTCTGGTCTGCAGGTCTTGGATGGAACATCATGAATGAGCCTTACATGGCATCCATCAAGAAATACTTCGATGTATTCAAACTGCGTGCCTCTACGGGATTCACCGGAAAAGTGTCCTTCTCCCCGTTCCAGGCAATGACCATGTACCAGTATTCCAACCGTTACGAATACAAGAACGGAATCGGAGCCATTCCGATGACCATCGGCAATGTAGACCTTGCATGGGAACGTACCATGAACTACAATATCGGACTCGACCTCTCCATGTTCGACCACAGACTCAATTTCGTCATTGACGCATACATACGCAACACCACCGACCTCCTGCTCGACAAGTCCCTGGCACCGTCTACGGGCATCACTTCTGCAATGGGCAATCTCGGAGAACTCCAGAACAAGGGCATTGAGCTTCAGATTGACGGCTACATCTTCCGCAACAAGGACTTCTACTGGAAACTCGGAACCACAGGCTATTTCAACACCAACAAGATTACAAAAATCAGCCAGGCACTCAAGGAGATGAACGAGCGCAACCAGGCAATGGCAAGTTCCTATAACTATCCGCTTCCTCAGTACGCCGAGGGAGAGAGTGTCATGGCACTCAAGCTCGTCCGTTCTGCCGGAATCGACCCAGCCACAGGTAAGGAAGTGTACATCAAGCTCAACGGTGAGCGCACATTCACCTACGACCCTACAGACAAGGTACTTATAGGTGATACCCAGCCTGCCTACAACGGAACCGTCAACACCTCCGTCTACTGGAAGGGATTCTCAGTCTATGCCCTTTTCGATCTCCGCCTCGGAGGATGGATCTACAACACCACCCGCGCATCCAAGGTGGAAGGCTCCAATCCTAAGTACAACGCCGACCAGAGAGTATTCGACGACCGTTGGAAACAGCCTGGCGACATTGCATCATACAAGAACATCGCCGACTCATCCACTCCGCGTCAGACCGACCGTTTTGCAGAGAAGGAGAACACCCTCAATCTCGGGACACTCAATATCAACTATGAATTCAGTCAGGACATCTGCAAACGTCTTCACCTCCGCAACCTCCGCTGCGGAATCAACTTCACAGATATCCTACGCCTCTCCAGCGTGAAGATAGAGCGGGGTACCGACTATCTCTACGCCAAAGGCTGCGAAATCAATGTATCGGCCATGTTTTAATTCATAATTCATAATTCGTAATTCGTAAATAATCCAAATTGGACTCCGAGCTCTGCTCAGTTTATGCTGAGTTCATCGAAGTACCTGAGTGGCCATAGTGCCCGAAGAAATCGTAAATTCGTAAATCGCAAATAAAATTAATTCATAATTCGCAATTCCAAAATGAATGATAAGTTAACAATTTCAAATTCCAAAATAGCACCGAAAGCATGGCTAATGGCCATCATGATGGTTCTCCTCGTATCCTGCGAGGGGTATCTCGACATCACTCCCGAAGGTCAGGTGAAGCGCAGTGAGATGCTCACCACTCCCGAAGGCATTGAAGATGCCCTCTATGGAGTCTACGCCCAGATGCGGTCAGCCGACCTCTACGGAATGGCACTCAGTATCTACGGCATAGAAGTGCTCGGCCAGAACATGGACTGTTACGGTGCCGAATTTACAGAAAACCTCGGATCCTACAACTGGGAATACTCTGATGTCCGCACTTGGAGCGAGGGTGTGTGGACAGCCATGTACTCCAACATCTCCAATGCCAATTCCATCATTCAGTCCGACCTCGTGGCCAATGCATCTGACTTCCCCTATACAATATATAAAGGTGAAGCCCTGGCACTCCGTGCCTTCATGCACTTCGACCTCCTTCGCCTCTTCGCACCGCAGTACACTCTCGATACCTCTGCCAAGGGCATCCCTTACCAGACCACCTTCTCACTCCATACCCCCGATTTCGAAAGTATGACGGAGAACTATGAGCATATCCTTGCCGATCTTCACGAGGCCGAGACTCTCCTTGCCGATGAAGACCAACACAATGGTGAGACCACATTTATGCAGGACCGTCAGATCCACCTCAACCTCTATGCCGTATGGGCAGAACTAGCACGCGTCTATCTCACTATGGGCAACAGGCAGGAAGCCAGAAGATATGCAGAAAAGGTCATCACCTCAAGTCCTTACACCCTCAAGGAGAAGACCGAAGTCCTCAACGACGTTGCCGGTGTACTCTCCCGCAAGGAATGTATCTTTGGAATCTACTATGCCAACTTCTATTCCGATGTCAGTTCGCTCCTCCAACGCCAACAGTCCTACTACTCCCTCGACCCTCGCGACGACTTCATGGACACCTACAACACCGAGGCCGACGGACTCGACTACCGTCAGACGGCCTACTTCACAGCCGTGGAGATGGGTGGTGAAATGCGCTACCGGCTCTCAAAGTTCACCGACAACTACGAACTCAACAGCATCTCAGCCAACCGTCCTGCCGACCTCATACTCGGCATCAACATCATCCGTATTCCTGAGATGTACTACATCATGGCAGAGTGCCTCCTCGATACCGACAACAGCGAAGCAGCCACCTACTACAATGCCGTACGCCAGCACCGCGGACTTGAGCCGCTTGCCACCGACCGCACCCTCACCATCGACCTCATCAACCTCGAGCGCCAGAAGGAGTATTTCGGCGAAGGGTACACCTACTTCAACAACAAGCGCCTCAACCTCCCTATGCTCTCAGCCGACGGAAAGACCACATACAATCCATCCAATGACATTTACGTAGTACCAATTCCAGATTCAGAATATGCGAACAGATATTAAAGTCCTTTCATCCATTCTTCTCATGGCTCTTGCTACCCTCTCGTGTAGCGAGACCGACTACATGACCTATGACTCCGACTCCAACGGAATCTATTTCAATCACGACACACTTGAGCACTCATTTTCCGTACTCCATGTCGATTCCACTGTCCACACCATCCTCGTCCCGGTGAAAATCATGGGAACCCTCTCGTCCGAACCGCGCACCTTTGCCTTTACCATAGAGAACCAGATGCCGGACGACTCCATACAGAAACTCATCTACATCCCCGCAAACAAGGAATACGTATGGGCACAACAGGGAGTGCAATATACTGTTCCGTCTGAGGTCACTATTCCGGCGAACTCCATTGAGGGGGTAATTCCAATTACCATAAACCGTTCCGAACTCAAGGGTAACTATGCAGATGGCTACGTCCGCTATCGCATCGTCCTGCGTCTTGCCACCAACGGGAACTTCACCCCTACCCTGTCAGAAAAAGATCAGGTACGCGTGGTGCAGTTCGACAACGCAGTAGAGCAACCTGCATGGTACGATGCCTACGGCGAGAAAGTATGGTACAAGCCTGAACTTGGAGAATGGCATCCCTACAAACTCATCAAGCTTGTGGAATACTTCCATGACGTGAAGGACATCCTTCCAGAGACTTATGTAAAGATGGTTGCCCTCTATGGCGAGAATCTTGAGAACGTGCCATACGGTGATTTCCACGTCTATCGCACCATCTTCCGCAAATACATCTATTCGCGCATGTATGACCACTTCAACGATCCTGCCAACCGCGACATGATTCTCTCTCTCTATCCCGACTTTATCTTTGATTTTCCAGACCCGTTCGCAAACGAAGGCGCAGAGTAAAAATTAATTCATAATTCATAATTTGTAATTCATAATTTGTAAATAATCCAAATAGGACTCCGAGCTTTGCTCAGTTTATGCTGAGTTCATCGAAGTACCTGAGTGGCCGTAGTGCCCGAAGAAATAGTAAATTCGTAAATCGTAAATTAAATAAATCGTAAATAAATAGGACTCCGAGCTCTGCTCGCCTGAGTGGCCGCAGTGCCCGAAGAAATAGTAAATTCGTAAATCGTAAATAAAATTAATTTGTAAATAGTAATTTTTTTTATGTATTATAAAAAAATCTGTTTTCCCCTTATCGGATGCTTCATCCTTGCAGGTCTCACTTCCTGCGTTGACGATGAAACCACCTCAGCCAGCCGTCCGCTGTCGGAGATTCTCATCGACTCCACCACTATCGCCCCTGTCTACAACATCGACAAGAACGAAGTCCTGTACATTTCGCCAAGAATTTCGCAGACCGGCAAGCCGCTTGAACTCACCTATACTTGGGAAGTCAATCAGGAAGTATTCTCCCATTCGCAGGAGTTTGAATATCCTGCCAAGTTTCTGGGCACTTTCATGTGCAGGTTGATAGTGGAGAATGAAGATGGCAAATCCTTCTATCCTTTCACCGTCAATGTCAACTCGCCATACGAGGAGGGTATCGCCGTCCTCAGTCAGGACCAGGAGGGGAAGAGCATGATCTCGTTTATGCTCACGCCTACCGAACCAGGAGCCAAGAGGAAGTTTACTACTGGTGATTGCTTTGCTGTCAACAACGAGGACACTCGCTTCGCATCCCACGCCATTGACATGGTGCAGTCAAGCGGTTCCCTCATCATTGCCTGTCAGGGTGCGGATGATTGGCAGAACAAGAGCATAACGGGCAACAACGACGATGTGCCTACACTCTATTATCTCAACGAGAAGACCCTCGTGGCTGAGAATATCCTGACTGTGACCGAATATCCCGACTTCAAGCCCACACACCTCATCATCCCGTCAGTCGGAGCATCTGGAGTGGCATATCCGGTGCTGTGCGAAAACGGCAGTATCTATGAGTTTTCCACCACCGAAGGTGCAATAGCAAAACCCACAAAACTCCAGTCGAAATATGCACAGACGTGCATAGCCCACGATGATGGCGGCACGGGATGGTATTTCGACCTCCTCTTCTGGGACAAGGCCATAGGGGCTCTATGCGAAATCTACAGCGGATACGGGCCTTACTACTGCGGGAAGAAATACCACCTCCTGCGTGATGAATGTGTAGGACAGGAAAACTACTTCAATGGCAACGACATAGTCAAGATGGTCCTCATCGACCTCACCGACAGCCAGAAGCGCACCGAGCGCAGCGAAGTGCTCGTACTCACCAAGAATGCCTTCATGACCCGCAAGACCATCCTCGATACGGGGTTCTGGGTGTATGATGCAGCCAATGCCACCAACATCCTCTATGACAACGGAGGCACTACCACGGCATGCATCGGTACCGACATACTCAATGAGAACACCCCTTGCGTGGCCAACAAGACATACTACTCGCTCCTCTTCGGCAAGGGCAACCGGCTCATGCGCTGGAACTACACCACCCAGCAGACCCTCGACAAGGCTGATGTCCTCCAGACCTTCGGTTCCGAAAACGCCGTCATCACCGACCTCGTCATCAGTCGCGACCACCTTACTACCTACGTTGCCTTCTACGAGCCCAACCGGCAGGGACTCAACGGCAGCGTCTATGTAGTCAGCACCGACACCGGAGAAATCCTCGAACGCTACGACAACGTCTGCTACCGTCCTACACGTATGATTTACAAATACAAATAGCAACTGAACAGAGCTCAGAGTAAATAGTAAATAGTAAATTTGTAAATAGTAAATCACAATGGCTCCGAGCTCTGCTCAGTTTATGCTGAGTTCATCGAAGTACCTGAGTGGCCGTAGTGCCCGAAGAAATAGTAAATGATTAAATAGTAAATTATTTTTGTGAAATATGAATTCTATGTTTTGTCGGTTATTGGTTGTGGTGATGGCACTGACTCTGACTGCAGTGCCTGCTGATGCCATGAAGAGGAAGAAGGCGGACGTATCGGCCGACAGGATGTTTGAACCTGACCCTATGCCTGCGGGTAGCAAGGCACGGCCGGACGTGCCAATGACTGGCGTGGCAAAGCCGAGGAAGTTCGGAGGAGTGGCCGGTTCCGGTAGCGGCAACCATCTGCACGGCATCGACGTGAGCCACTACCAGGGTGTGATAAACTGGGGCGAAGTGGCAAAGGACAAGGGGGCAGGATTCGTGTATGTGAAAGCCACGGAGGGAAAAGAGTATGTTGACGACAAATATCAGGTAAACTTCACCGAGGCGAGGCGTCACGGTCTGAAGACTGGCAGTTATCACTTCTTCCGTCCTGCCGTGGATGCCGAGACCCAGTGCAGGAACTTCATGAAGGTCATCAACGTGAAGCATCAGGACCTGCTTCCCCTTGTGGATGTGGAGACTATCAGCGGAGCAAAGAGCATTGCAGCATTCCACAGGAGCCTGTTACTGTTCTGCCGGCTGGTGGCTCATGCGTTCGACGGCAAGAAACCGATGATATATACCGGCAAGAATTTCTACGACAAATACTTTGCAGGGTACGGGGACTTCAAACAGTACAAGTTCATGATTGCATCGTATGTGGGAGATGAGCCTACATTGGAGAATGGCGATGACTACCTCATTTGGCAGTACACGGGCAAAGGCAGCATGAGGGGTGTCAAGGGCAATGTGGACAAGAGCCGTTTCCGTGGTGGCCACAGCCTGGAAGAAATCTTACTGAGCAGAGCTCAGAGTGAATAGTGAATAGTGAAAAGTGAAAAGTAAATAGTAAATAGTAAATTTGGACTCCGAGCTCTGCTCGCCTGAGTGGTCGCAGTGCCCGAAGAAATAGTAAATCACAATGGTTCCGAGCTCTGCTCAGTTTATGCTGAGTTCATCGAAGTACCTGATGGTCGAAGCACCGGAAGAAATAAATCGTAAATCGTAAATAATTTTATGTATTACAGTAATCAAAAAATACCGCAGCGGACGACGGACCTGATAACATTGAGTTGTGGGGTGATGTTCGCCTTGTTCTGCTTCTTCTACCTGTACTTCATGCAAGGCGACTTGCTGGCAGAGGCTCAGTTCGCATTCTCTAACGGTGTGACTCATTATTCGCATTTCTTCGGTGCATTGATGATTACTGTCATACTGATGCTCATCCAGTTTCTTACTGCACGGTTCTCGCACCTGAGTGGAAAGATCTATGCACTGACGTTCTTCCCGTCGTTCCTGCTGCTGACTGTGGTGGCAAGCGTAAACAAGGGCGTATTTCAGGATTTCTCCTTCGGAAAATGGGTATGGGTGGTTCCGCTGGTGCTAATCCTTTACTGCATCGTAGTGACCATAGTCAGCCAAATTGCATACCGTATGTCGGGATATGACGACGACAACCATGCGAGCAAATATCTCTGGCCTAACTACATCATAATGCTGGTGATGATGCTTCTGTGTGGATCTTTCCACAATGCCGGTGATGTGGAGATGATGGAACTGAAGGCTGAGGAGGAGATTCTCGACGGTGACTACGAGGACGCCGCCTGTGTAGGCAGGGAGGCTCTGGCCACGTCGCCTCGCCTAAACCAGTTGAGGTGCTATGCCCTGGCAAGGATGGGCCGGTTGGGAGAGAATATGCTCGACTACCCCCAGACATACAAGGGTCAGGGACTTATCGACCTTACCGACACCTTCTCCTACGAACGCTTCAACAGCAGGGATGTGTGTGTGGCTCTCGGAATTCATTGCGGAAGTTCGGTGAAGACAACCGACAGGTATCTGGACTTCGCCTTGCAGAACGACACGATGAACCTGAGGAAAATGGTAGGCGACTACTACCTCTGCAACAAACTGCTTGAGAACGACCTTTCATCATTCCTTGAGGTTCTGCCTAAATACTATAATGTGCCGGATTCCGTTTCCATGATGGACCTGCCCAAACTGTACAGACAGGCATTGCTCCTGCAGGCCATTAGTATCAGCGAGGACTCCATGAACAACTTCTGCGACACACTCACGCTGCAGATTTACCGTGACTACAAGTCCATGAGGAAGGAGTACGGGAACGAGACGGAACGTTACAACTATACCCGACGGGCATTCGGCAACACGTACTTTTGGTACAGGGATAATTTTTAGGTCACCAATAAAACCTCGTGTTTTGAAATCAATTGACTTCGTGGCGCAACTAATAATATTCTTAAAATCTCGCAGAGTACAACTTGGGCTTGCAGCCCAATATTGCATTGATGTCTGCTGACTGTAAGTCTTTTCTGGGGCCCTCCATCAGCATCCCTCATTGCAATATTGCGTACCTTGCAGGTACTCCAAGTTGTCTCGCAGAGAAGCAGAGTATCGCAGAGACAAACCTCACTACGTTCAGAGTGAAAAGTGAATAGTGAAAAGTGAAAAACATTGTTTCTTCACTATGTTCAGACGAGCGGAGCTCGGAGTTCTGTTAACTGATAACTGTTAACTTCGAGCTTGCTCGTTAACCTTTGCGATACTCTGCTCACTTTGCAAAATCTTGATGCATCAGAATGATGCTGGATGCAGATGGTAATGGATGGCATAAGTTCACTTAATGACAGACATTGACATCAAATCCATGGAGTGAAACGATCAAGATTTTCTCTGCGAGAAATTTTAACCTCTTGACTTAGTCATACAGACACAGGCTTTTGCAGATGAGCCTATTTCCTGACTTCGTCAATGCGTCACCCAAATTAAAATTCGCTGTCGGATAGGTCGAAAAGTGGCTTGACTGCAAGGTGCTTCTCCGTTAGGAAAAGGGTTTTCGTGAAGAAAGTACCATTCTCGGGCAACCTTACCCTAATGG
>JAZQPD010000119.1:0-3426 GCA_045628285.1 Bacteroidaceae bacterium | reverse complement strand
GCACAAACGTACAGAACCATCGTTGAATGTAAGACGAATGTTCATGTCACTTACGTATTCTGCTGCCGTAACTTTCAATATGAATGAATTACTATCCATAATCATCAATTATTTAAGAGGAATAATTTTTAATGGAGCCTCACTATTCTGTAAACGATTCCAGTTTTCCATCAGTTCTTCTTTGTGCAAGTCCAACCACTCAAATACTAATCGGATTGCTCTTCGTGGTAACTTTCCTGTTATAATTCCATCTTCAATAGTTACCCAACATTCATATTCATTGTATTTGACATGGAAATGAGGCGGCTGGTGATCGCTGATATACATATAAATTATGATTCCATAAAAAGAACTAATTTCTGGCATAGTTATTA
The DNA here is from genome assembly GCA_045628285.1 of Bacteroidaceae bacterium. Taxonomy (GTDB): domain Bacteria; phylum Bacteroidota; class Bacteroidia; order Bacteroidales; family Bacteroidaceae; genus Colivivens. Next base: position 3,052 of record JAZQPD010000119.1, on the reverse strand, counting down.
TTTGTTTTTATTTTTCTGCAAATATACGGCATTCCCACCATACTACCAAATAATTGGGATAAAAAGATGATGTGTGGGAGGTGCTGCTACATATTCGGCAGATGATGCGGGTACATTCCATGAATAGTAAGTACGCTTTGTGAATTTCATGATTTGTACGTTCGGTTTTCATTTTGTGTGTGGAGCGGGGGTGAAAAAGTGCGTAACTTTGCAGCGTCTTAAAGAAAAAGAGACAGCAAAATTAAACTCAAAACTCAATTACAAACTAAAAAAAAGATTTGATTATGAAAAAGTTTATCGCAATGGTTGCTCTCGTAGCATCAATGTTTACAGTTAATTCAACAGTTGCTAACGCTCAGGTGAAGTGGGGAGAAGAAGCTAACTATACCATCCACAAGGTTCACACTATGGAGTATCTCGAAAAGGGTGATGATGCTTACCGCATGGGACACTATCAGGAAGCAATGAATTGTTATAAAAGTGCTCGTGAGCACAATAAATATAGAGATACAACTATCGTTCCTGTACGCGAGATTGAACGCAAGATGGAGCGTTGTGCTGACGCCATGAGACGCGAAGAGACTATGCGACGCATTGAGTCTATAGCTGCGGCTAACCGTCCTGCTCCTGCTGCACAACCAGCTGCGGCACGCAATGATGGTAACGGTCTTTGCAACGTAAATAATAACGGTCTTTCGTACACTACAACTACGAACAACAGAGGTTGCAGCGTGCTCAGTGTGAAGAGTGAGGCTGATTATACAGTGGTGGAAATGGAGTTTATCAATACTGGTAATAACGCCACTTCAATCAATATCGGTAGGGATACTTTCCTCAAGGATCGCAACTCGGGCACAAAATATTCTCTCCGCGACGTAGAAGGCATTGGCATCGATACTAAAATTCAGGTTCTTTCCGGTGAATCACAGGTGTTCCGCCTCTATTTCAACCGCATCGGTAGTGCATGGTCGGAGGTTGACATGGTAGAACCAGGTACAAGCTGATGGAAGTACTACCATGTTCCTGTGGCTAGACACTAAAGCCTGGATAATCAAAGGGTTTGGATAATCAAAGGGTCTGCCCCTTTGATTATCCACACTAAAGCTTGTCGAAGGTCTTTGCACCTTTGAGGTAGTACTTGAACAGGATGGAATAACCTGTACGTTCGGGAATATTAGTTGCACGGCGTGATGACTGTACTTTTTGGCGGTCGTCACGCCATTGTTTCATGGTGGTGTAGAACTCTTTGTTGGCACGGACGACGGCCCACGCATGACTGCCTTGCAGGGTGAGGAGGAACTTCAGCGCTGCCACCATGTCGAGGATGAAACGCATGGTGAGGACGGAGCGGAGTTCCTTTTTCGGAAGATTCTTGTAAAGCATCCAGAGGCTGTTGCGGAAGTTGAGGAATGTCTTGCGGGGATTGCCATAGTTGAGCGATGCTCCACCGAGGTGGTAGGCTGTGCTCTGAGGAATGCAGACGATGCTTCTGCCCATGAGACGGAGGCGCCAGCAGAGGTCAATCTCCTCCATGTGGGCAAAGAACCGTGAATCGAGCCCTCCTGCATTGAAGTAGTCCGAGGTGCGTATGAACAGACATGCTCCGGTAGCCCAAAGGATAGGGCGGATGGTGTCGTACTGTCCGTTGTCCTTCTCTACGGTGTCCATGATGCGGCCACGGCAGAATGGGTAGCCGTACTTGTCGAGGAAGCCTCCGGCTGCTCCTGCATATTCGAAAGAGGAGTCCGTTGGGGCTTCTTGTAGTTTTAACAACTTAGGCATACATGCAGCACATTCAGGATGCGATTCCATATAAGTAAGGAGTGGCTTGTCCCAGTCCTTCTGGCGGATTTCCACATCCGAATTGAGGAGGACAAGATATTCGTATTCGTCCTTCAGCTGGGCGAGAGCACGGTTGTAACCCTCGGCAAATCCGTAGTTCTTGTCGAGCACGATGGTGCGGAGGGTAGGGAACTCACTTGCAAGCATCTGCAGTGAATCGTCGGTCGATGCATTATCTGCTACGATAACGTCACCGATGCTGTTCTCAATGACTGATGGCAGGTATTTGCGCATCATGTCGGAACCGTTCCAGTTGAGGATGACTATGCCCAGTTTATGCATTCTTCTGTTATGGTTATGGTGGTTAATGTGTTGTCGAGTGCAGGGTCGTTTGCTGTCTGCACCTTAACGTAATTGTCTGTAAATCCAGACATTGGCTTACTCTTTGGTGCATGCTCCCAGAGTACAGGACGAGTGTTTCCGACCTGTGAGAGGTAGAACTCACGGAGTTTCTCTTCGGAGAGCTTGAGAAGTCGCTGCGAACGTTCGTGCTTGACATCAGGAGAGACGATGTATGGGATTTCGAGAGCCTTGGTGCCAGGTCGTTCGCTATATGAGAAGACATGCAACTGAGTGACCGGAAGGCTCTTGATGAACTCGTATGCCTGCTCGAAATATTCGGGTGTTTCGCCGCGTGTGCCCACAATGACATCCACACCGATGAAGGCATCGGGCATGAGTTGCTTGATGTATTCCACCTTGTGACGGAAGAGGGCTGTATCGTACTTGCGGTGCATGAGTTTTAGCACTTCGTCGCATCCCGACTGGAGCGGAATATGGAAGTGAGGCATGAATCGCCGACTCTGAGCACAATATTCTATGATTTCATCCGTAAGGAGGTTTGGTTCGATGGATGAAATGCGGTAGCGCTCGATGCCTTCAACCTGGTCGAGAGCCTTCACAAGATCGAAGAATGTCTCTCCTGTGGAACGTCCGAAGTCGTCTATGTTCACACCTGTGATGACAATTTCCTTGCCTCCCTCGGCAGCCACTTCCTCAGCCTGCTTGACAAGCGAAGCGATGCTTCCGTTGCGTGAACGGCCACGGGCGATAGGTATGGTGCAGTAGGTGCAGTAGTAGTTGCAACCATCCTGAACCTTAAGGAAATAGCGTGTGCGGTCGCCATGCGAGCATGAAGGGGCAAATGAGAGTATGTCTGCCGTGCGTACGGTATGTGCTCCGGTCATCTTCTCCATAATCATTGGGATGA
>JAZQPD010000118.1:0-17946 GCA_045628285.1 Bacteroidaceae bacterium | reverse complement strand
ATGCTCGCACTCATCCTGTTGGGAATAAGCATTGTAATCAATATTATCCAGGGAATCTTCCAACCCGCTGAATTGGCAACAGCCATGACATCAGCACTTGCCGACTGCAAGGACGATCCGGAAAGAATGCTGAAACTGCTTACCTCCGCCGGAGCATTCAGTGCACAGGCACAGATAGGCACCATCATCGGTTATCTCGTCAAGATATGGACTGAGGCCGGCATCCTCTTTATGGTAATGATGATCGTGAAGCACATGAGAGACGAACTGTCGTTCGATGCCTTCATAATGCCTATTGAAGTCTACCTCAAATTCTTCGTAGTCGACATTCTCGTGGGCATCCTCACTGCCATCGGGCTCGTACTCTGTATCGTACCGGGTATTATCATAGGTATCCGCCTCCAGTTTGCATGCACACGTATACTCGACGACAGAGGCTGCGGCATCATCGAAGCCATCAAGTACAGCTGGAACATCACAAGCGGCAACACAGGCACTCTCTTCCTCGTATGCCTGATAAGTCTCGTCATCGTAATAGCAGGATTCATCTGCTGCTGTGTCGGAGTATACGCATCCATTGCATGGATATCCTTCACCGATATGGTCATCTATTTCTCTCTCAAGCCAGAGGTGACAGAACCGGCAGTCGTCGAAGGTTCCGAACCATCTGTCGAGGCATAAAAACACAAAAAGTTAGGAAAAAAAGTATTCATGTTACATTTTTTTCCTAACTTTGCACCCGAAACCGATCGGGCCGAAATGGTGGAATGGTAGACACGAGGGACTTAAAATCCCTTGGGCATAACGCCTGTGTGGGTTCGAGTCCCACTTTCGGTACCACAAAAAGCATCCTTATGGCAGAAGCCACAAGGATGCTTTTGGTTTGATGAGCCCTACTCTCCGACCCTCCGGATGGTTATGTCGCGATCGTAGGCAGCCGGTTTCACCCTATATTCATCAAGTACATAGACACAGGTACACCCTACTCCAGTAGTATTGTAGTCGAGATTGAGCGTATATCTGTCCTTCTGAGGCTGGAGCTGATAGGTGAACTGGCTCTTCGTCAGGTTATCCGTCGTAAACTGATAGGCATTGAAATTGAAATGCTCGTTCATGGAAATCTGCACTCCATTACCACTCTTGTCAAGCAGCTGCACATACCTCGTGTCAGTACGCAGAGCATGATCCTGAGGAAGCAGGTAAGGCTCATACATATCTGCAACCGACCTTGTCCACACCCCTACTGGATAACCGGTTTTTCTGTCAGGATAGTTCTCCTCTGGTCCGCGACCATACCACTTGATGTTGTCGAAGTCATTTGCTACAGATGTGGTGAAACCGATTCTTGGAAGCATTTCAGGCAACTTTCCCTGAGGACTCATGTGATTATGAATCTTCACGGTTCCATCGTCATAGAAACTATAGGTATAGTCAATAGTGAATCCGGCAAGCTGGACACCTTGTATATATAAGTCGAGGGCTCCATAGGAAGAAGCGCCCACCTGCACCACCTGACGGACGAAGACGGTAGTCTCATGCTCGTTGTGGTCGAGCCTTATCTCTGCCGGACGAATGCGGAGCTGATTAACTCCCTTCGAATAGAAGAGTGTGGCAATCATGCCTCCATATCCGTCGGCATAACCTCCGTTCACACGGAAAGCATCCCATGAATCGAACTCGTTGGCAAGCGGAGCACGCCACAGATTAAATGTCACAGGCTCCTTTAACATCTTCTTGCCATCATATTCTATCTGTTCCAGGTTACCGGTTTCCTTACTGATTGTGTAGCAGAATCCGGTTCCGCTGACGGTTATCAGCTTGTCATCTTCCATAGTATTTACCTTGGATGAAGATAGTGGTTTCTCTGATGCAGGAATATTCCATGACGTGAGTTCCAGCTGATCCCAAGCCACCTTATGACCAGCCTTTGCCCATACCTCATCCCTCTTCAGCGAAGAACTGACAAGAACACGGTATTCCTTCCCTGCCACGATATTCGGTTTGTGATAAGGAATCCTTACGACCCGTTTCTGTCCTGGAGCGACATCGAGCTGAATGTCGCCTTCTTCAATCACAGCATCGTCAGCCATCAACCTCCAATGCGAGGCATACTGACTGAGGTCGGTGAAGTACAGCCGGTTAGTTACCTCTGCCTCCCCACTTCCGGCATCAATCAGACGAATGCTTATAGGCTGTGTGGTCCACTTCATCTGGAGCATCTCAGGCTGTACGGTCCTGTCAGGCCATATACAGCCGTAAGTACGCATATTACCGCCAATGGTATAGAATGTACCTTCATCTCCATTATCGTCGAATGTGAGATAGAGTACTGCATCCTCTGCCTTTCCTTCACCGTCAGCAAGACATTTGTTGTAAATAGCCACATTGTCCATTTCTGCATCGGCAGTATAGATGGTCTGAGGGTCCTGGGCATGATTGCCAGCAAACCTGCCGATATTGATAGGATAAGGAAAATTGCTGAGCACGCCTCTCTCTGTCTGCTGGTTTCCGCGGTTGTTTCCGTTTCCCGGCTTCCTCTCAGTCGATTCTGTGCCCTTGAGATTGCCGTCAATATATAGCCTCATCTCCTTTCCATCCCATGAAGCCGTGACGTGATGCCACTTGTCAGCCCAGTCTGCAGGGATGTCCACATCGAGTCGGTGCATGACTCCCGAGTGAAGATAGAACTGCAGTTTCCCCGCACCCTTCTGTACCACTCCGAACTGAGTATTTCCTTTTGTTATATAAGGTGCACCATCATAGATTCCGCTCAATTTTCCCGGTTTCACGTCGAAACAGATTGTCAACGCACTCCCATTGAGTTCTACATTGTTGCTTCTATACACTTCAACCCATTCTTCGTGACCGTTAAGGCACAGCACACCTTCCTTCACCCTTGCATTGCCCATAAGATGGACAGGAGTATCGAATGGCGAACTATCTTTCAACGGACGTACGTGGTCGGTAAGTCCTGGATTGACGAAGTCCCAGATTGCTCCGCCCATCAGCCGTGGATGTCTGCGGATAATATCCCAGTATTCATCGAGTCCGCCTCCGGCATTACCAGCCACAGACAAGTATTCATCCATGAACGACGGGCGAGGATCCTCTGATTCAGGAACCATAGCCGTATTCATCTCCAGTTCGTATGGAGTTGGGTATCGTGGACCTATAATATCCTCTCCAGGATGGGCATAGGCATTTCCGCCATACATGAAATAGCGTGTAGGATCCAGCCTCTTACCTTCCTTTACCACTTCGGTGATGTTCGGTCCTTCACCACTCTCGTTGCCTGCACTCCAGAACAGTACACACGGATGATTCCTGTCGCGGAGAACCAACTGACGGACTCTCTCCAGATACATCTGAAGGAATTTAGGGTCATTCGACAGGTATTCAGTAGCATGTGCTTCTGTACCAGCCTCATCGATGATATACAAGCCATACTCGTCTGCCAGTTCAAGATACTTGTTTACAGGAGGATAATGTGAGGTCCTGACGGCATTGAAATTGTGCTGTTTCAGTATTTCCATGTCCTTACGGATAGTAGCCTCGTCCATCACGTGTCCCTTGTCAGGATCCTGCATGTGTGAATCGATGGCATTTATCTTTATCGGTTTGCCATTAAGATAGAACACCTGATGGCGTATTTCTGTCTCCTTGAACCCCATCTTACTCTGAATCGTCTGAGTCACCCTTCCTGCTTCATCCATCAGATCCAGTTTTAGAGTGTAGAGGGTTGGCGTCTCACAAGTCCATTTCTTCGGATTGACAATAAGCGAAGAGAGTTCCACGGATTTCTTTCCCTTACCGTTCATCACAAATTTGCCTGTCTGCATAGTCTTTACCTCAGCGCCCTTGTCGTCACTGATAGTGGCACGCACTGAATACGAGTGGCTGGCATTCTCATAACTCTTCACTTCGACTTTCAGGCTGAGGTTTGCATCACGATATTCATCATCAAGGTCAGTAGTGACGTACCAGTCAAATAGACGGGTCTTAGGTGTGGCATAGAGAGTCACGTCATCGAATATGCCAGCTAACCTCCAGTAGTCCTGTCCTTCAAGATAATATCCGTCACTATATTTCAGCACACACACTGCCAGCAAGTTCCTGCCAGGTTTCACATATTCCGTAACATCATACTCTGCCGGTTCCTGACCACCTTCATTGTAGCCGACCTGCCTGCCGTTTATCCACACGAACGAAGCGCTCTGGGTTTTCTCCATCCTCAAGAAAATCTGCTGACCTCTCCACGAGGAAGGAAGCTCGAATGTCTTCCTATATGCTCCCGTAGGATTGTACTCTCTAGGCACGAACGGAGGGTTAGACTTGAACGGAGTAGGTACATTCCTGAAAATAGGATCACCATATCCCTCCATTTCCCAGTTGCTCGGCACAGGAATCGTCCTCCATTTTCCATCCCTGAAACTTGCAGCAAAAAAATTCTGAGGAACTTCCTCTGGCGTGTTAGCAAACAGGAATCGCCATGATCCATTGAGAGAGAGATTATTATCAGCCAAGTAATAAGCATGACCTTCTTCCTGATTTTCTTCAAACACACTTGTATTCTCTATGTAATCATAGATATGTTCCATATACTGAGCATTCGTCTGCACAGTACACATAACACATAGGATAATTGACAATGATTTCTTGTAAAAAGACATAATCTCCCAAGTAATAAATTAATAAAATCGTATAAGTTCACAAATTCGTCGCAAGTTACAAAAATAATCACTCCCAAGCAAATAAAACCTCATTATTTCTATAAGAAAAAAGTAAATCTGCATTTTCCTCGCTCAAAATGATTGGCCTTTGAAAAATATTTTATATTTTTGCATTTGATAAGTGATATGACTGCGAATAAGTTCATAAAAAGGACTTTGAAGACCGTGGGCACTGTGGTGTTGTGCATGGTCCTTTTCGCCGTATTGCTCGTTGTAGCGTTGTATGTTCACCCTGTCCAGAAATTCCTTGCAGACAAGGCAGCCGACTATGTCTCAAAAGAAATGAACATGGAGGTGAAGGTTGGCGACATCAACCTGAAATTCCCACTCGAACTGCATCTTTATGATATATCAGCCATTGGAGAGGACAAGGATACAATGGTCAACCTCTGTGACGTATGTGCAGACATCCGCTTGAAACCCCTCCTATCCAAAGTGCTCTATGCAGATAGCCTTGTCCTTCATGGTACTGTTGCCAACACGAAGGACCTCATCCCTGCCATTGGAATAAAAGGGAATGTGAATGACCTGACCATCTACGACACCGAATGGGACCTTGACAAGGCAAGCATGAACATCGACAGTATCCGCCTCGGCCGCGCCTCTGTAGGTCTGGAACTGCGCAACGACACCACAAAGGACGAGGAAGAGAGTGAGAGCCCGTTGAAGACGATATCGGTCAGGAGTCTTTGTGCGGAGACAGTCGACATAGGTATTGACCTTGACACCACACAGGTGAGCGTAGGCTTCAGCAAAGCTCATCTCGGTGCCGACATCGACCTCGAGGCACCTTCCTACAAGGTTCGCAACCTGAGTGTCGACGACATGACCTGCAACTATTCAACTTCCAACATGGGCATCAGAGTAGCGGATACGGACATAAGACTCAAGTCAGGAGAGATGACCGGCAATGAGATACGGATCAATGACCTCGCTGCCAGCATAAACGAATCTGGAAACATATCACTCTCCAATGCATACTATAATTCCGAAAACGGGAAAATGTCGGCAGAGGGACACATAAGAATATCCGACATTAAAACCCTCACTGACGGACTCATCGAGATGGAAACCGTCAAGGCTGTCACCGAAATGATGGGCATGCTGCCCGACGAGAGTTGCCTGGATGCAGATTTCACCCTCAACGATAGATTGGTTCACATTGGAAATGCAGCAGCCATCCTGCCAGAAACGGCAAGCGTGACTCTCAACGACGTAGATTTCGACATCGTGTCAGGGAACTTCACTGGTGACATGGCGGCACGGGTAGACAACGAAAAGGGGGTCAAGAAACTACTTCCCAAGGAAATGGTAAATCTGTTCCATATTCCTCAAGGTACGACACTCCGTTCCCGTGTCGAGATGACTGACGGAAAACTGAACCTTACCAACACGTCACTCTCCACATCAGGCAGAACTGCAATACAAGCCGGCAGACTTAATTACGATGTAAACACCGAAGAATATGATATCGATATCGACGTAAGAAACCTCGTCGTCAACCAGTTCGTGCCGCTTCCCGAAAGGACTGAACTGACCGGACATATCGTTGCAAGAGGAAAAGGTTTTGATTTCTTCGCCCCTGACACGTATACCGATGCAAAACTGAATGTTAAGTCTGCAAGATACGGACAGTATGCCTTAGTAAATGCCGATGCAAATATCATACTGAAAAAATTGAACCTTGATGCCAATATGCAAATAAGGGATGACAATTTGTACGGCGGCATGACTTACAGTGGTGCGGTGAACAAAAGTGGAATAAACGGCCACGTGACTCTCGATGTTCCAAAGGCAGACCTCCATGCCCTGAAACTGATGGAAACTCCGTTCAGCATCTCCACCTCAGGAGTGATGAACGTAAATACAGACTTCACGGACAACATCCAACTTGATGCCGGTATCTTCGGACTTCTGATAGATGTAGGCGAGGAAAACCTGATGATAGACGAATTCGGAATCTATGCCAATTCCTCGAAGACGAACACCGAACTCTCAGCCATCTCCGGCGATATGGATATTAACCTGTACTCCCCTATGGGCTACGAGGACCTTGTCGAAGAGTTCATACAGGCAGGTAATGTCGTGGCAAGGCAACTACAGGAATTAAAACTGAATGTCGACGAATGGAAAGCACTCCTGCCCGAGATGTCGCTTTATGTCCAACTGGGACAAGACAACCCTGTCACTCGGGTAATGAACATCAAAGGAATAGCATACGACAACGTTCAGATGGACATAAAGACCTCGGGCGAGACAGGAATGACATGCAATGCCGACGTACTGGGATTCCAGACAAATAACGTAAGGCTCGACACCATTACCCTGAACATCTTCGACGACAGTACCCATATAGGATTCGATTCAAAGGTTACATTCCCTGAACAGAACGACATACGTCCGTTCACAGCCAGTTTGAATGGTTTTCTTGCTCCAAATAATTCACAGTTGAACATCCTCTATTGGGACGAACATGGCGAAAAGGGGCTCGATCTTGGTCTGAGAGCCCAGGCTGTTGATTCCATGCTCTGCATGGACGTATATCCCTACAATCCTGTTATCGGTTACAAGCAGTTCATGGTCAGCGACTCCAACTATATAAATCTCCACAGGAAGAACCGAGTGTTTGCCGATGTAGAACTTGTATCGCTCGACGATAGTTGCCGTGTTCATCTCCTGGCAGATCCTGCTGATGACGAAAGACAGATGATAAGGGCTTTAGTGCAGAACCTCAATATGGAACCACTGGTGGCTATGTTGCCGTTTGCACCGGAAATGAAGGGAATGCTCAATGGCGATCTTGCCTTCATACAGAAGATGGACACCACATTTTCGGTTGCCGGAAATGTAGGTATCGACAGTTTCATCTATGAGTCTACCGATATGGGTAAGATAGATGCAGACCTCACCTATAACCCTACTCCTGAAGGAGGTCATCACATAGAGGCTACCTTACAGCGAAACGACATAGATATTGCCACAGTAAATGGCATATATCATGATGGTCTGGACGCAAACCTCCATCTTGCCGACCTGCCACTTGATATTCTTTCTGCATTCATGAAAGACATTCCTGTGGCACTTAATGGATATATCGGTGGAAACTTGTCGGTTACAGGACCGTTGGACAGACTGAATTTCAACGGAATACTGAATCCTAAGGAAGTTCATGCAATTTCAAAAGTATACTCCATAGATTTCTCTATTGAGAACGATACCATTTACATTGCCGACAGCAGGCTCGACTTCGACCAGTTAAGAATATACAGCAAGGGGCAGAATCCAATAACCGTAAGAGGAAACGTGGATTTCGCCAACCTGAACGACATACAGATGAATGTCAGTGTCACAGGTCGCAACGTAGAGATTATCAATGCACCCAAGACCCGTCAGTCAGAGATATTCGGAAAGGTCTATGGAAATATCGTCGTGAGAGTAAAGGGCAGCGCGAACGATATGCAGGTCACGGGAAATGTTACAATCCTCAACACCTCCGACATTACTTATATGATGGCCAACACAGCCCTCTCAATGGGTTACCGGCTCGATGACATCGTCACATTCGCTGACTTCACACAGGCACCGGATTCGGCAGACATTCCGATAAAGACCTATTCCGGACTCGACATGAGAATAAACCTCACGGTAGAAGACGGAGCGAGAATCATGTGCATATTCAGTGCCGACGGAAAGAGCTATGTGGACATCCAGGGCGGCGGAACACTTACGTTGGTGAACCAGAAGGAAGGCGTCACCCAACTTCTCGGACGTTACACCATCAACTCGGGACAGATGAAATATTCCAACTCCGTCATACCTCTCAAGACATTCTCCATAGAGAAAGGCAGTTATATCGAGTTTACCGGTGAACCGATGAATCCGACCCTCAACATAGCTGCGACAGAACATAAGCGTGCCTCCGTCAGCAACTCGGACGGAAGTACACGAATGGTGACATTCAATACAGGATTGAGAATCTCACAGACTCTGAAGAATCTCGGACTTGAGTTCACTATTGACGCTCCGGAAGACCTGTATGTACAGAACGAACTGGCAGGCCTTACAGCCGAAGAGAAAAACAAGTTGGCAGTGTCGATGCTGGCTACAGGCATGTACCTCTCAAGCACCAATTCCAATTCTTTCAGCACAACCAATGCCCTCAACAACTTCCTTCAGGGCGAAATCAACAACCTTGCAGGAAAGGCCGTCAACTCGGTTCTCAAGGTTGACATGAATCTGGGAGTCGAACAGACCACGGGCAATGACGGAGCCTCACATACCGACTATTCATTCAAGTTCTCCAAGCGTCTCTTCAGCGACCGGCTGAACATAGTCGTTGGCGGTATGATAAACACAGGAAGAGGTTCCAATTCGAACCACTCTGGCACATACATTGACAATGTCTCCATGGAATGGCGACTCGACAAGGGCGGTACACAGTACATCCGCCTGTTCCACGACAGGGACTTCAACAACCTCCTCGAAGGTGAGATAACCGAGAACGGAGGCGGTGTGGTCCTGAGGAGGAAACTGGATCAGTGGAAAGACCTCTGGAAACTATTCGATTTCAGGAAAGAAACCCCTTTGATGCAACAAGTCAGGATTCCATCACAATATCAACTGAATGCAACCAAACATCAGTCAGGAAATGAAAGTCAGGAAAGGAAATAATACCAACATAAAAGCCCATACGGTACTGCTGGCCGGACTGACCATTCTGTCAGTCCTCACGGCCTGTTCCACTACGAGCAATCTGCCCGAGGGGGAAATACTCTATACTGGAATTGACAAGATAAATATAATCGACAGGGAGACCGTAGACGAAGTTGCCGAGGCCTTTGCCCTCGAGGAAGTAAAAGCCACACTGGCATTCGCGCCCAACAACTCGTTCATGGGAAGTTCTTCCGTCCGTCTGCCCCTCCCGATAGGTCTATGGGTATACAACGGGCTGCTCGACAACCACGAAAAAGGACTCTCGAAATGGCTCTTCAACAACTTCTCTTCCACACCAATCACACTGGAGTCCGTTGCACCGGAAACGAGAGTGAAAGTGGCAACCAACACCTTGCAGAACTACGGCTACTTTCAGGGAAAGGTAGATTATCAGCTTGTCGACCGTAAAGACCCGAAGAAAAAGAAAATAGAGTACAATATCCATCTCGGAAAACCATACACCTTCGATTCCATCACCTATGTCTTCCCCGAGAAAATCGACAGTATACGCAAGGCTACATCCGACAAGAGCCTCATTCACAAGAATGACCAGTTCAATGTTGCGAACCTCCAGATGGAGAAGGAAAGGATAGTGGACAACCTGAGAAACAACGGATACTACTATTACCGTCCCGACTATATCAGTTACTACGCTGACTCCATGATGACTCCGCAGAAAGTGAATCTCCTGGTGGTTCAAGATGCTCAGACTCCGGAAATGGCAAAGCGTCAGTGGTTCAACGGCAAGACCAGTGTGTACATCCACAACTCCACCTCGCCGGTTCCAGTTACTTCCGGCGAAGGCAACCGCAGACTATATTCCGACTCACTGGTCTACAGGAACACCACATTCCATTTCTCCGGCAATAAGTGTCCCATCAGTCCACGGGTCCTCATGAGAAACTTCCGTTTCCGCAAAGGCCGTCCGTTCAGTCAGGAGAAGGTTGACGAGACCGTCACCAATCTCAGCAACATGCAAATTTTCTCGCAGATGCAATTCGCATTCACACCTCGTGACACTACCGGTCTGGCCGACACCCTCGACCTGCGCCTCAACTGCACGATGGACAAACTGATTGACGCAGAACTCGACTTCGACATCACCCAGAAGAGCAATGCCCAGATAGGTCCGCGCCTCGCACTCATGATATCGAAGCGCAATGCTTTTGGTCATGGCGAGACCTTCTCCGTCAAGGCAAAGGGATCGTATGAATGGCAGACAAAAGCTACCAACGGCCAAGAGCGAATCGATTCCTACGAGGCAGGACTTGACGCATCAGTCACCTACCCTTGGCTCGTCCTGCCAGGTTTGTCGGCAAAGCGGTTCCGCTATGCCACCTCCTCCACCTTCAAGATTGGGTTCGAGCACCTGAAACGGGCAGGATATTACAGGATTCTCTCCTTTCAGGCCACAGCAGACTATAATTTCAGAACAAACAAATACTATTCTCACCGGTTCACCCCGCTCTCACTCGTATACAACAAACTTGAGGAGACCACAACCCGTTTCGACTCGATAGCCGGTGTCAACCAGTCACTCTTCTATAGCCTCCGCGACCAGTTCATTCCGTCAATCGGATATTCCATCACCTACGACAACAACTGGAACGAGAACCTCTACTTCACCACAAAGGCAGAACTGGCAGTCAAGGAATCGGGCAATCTCATCAGCGGCATATCATCCATCTTCGGTTCAGACTTTTCTCAGGAAGACAAGAAACTCATCAACGTTCCCTACGCCCAGTTCTTCAAGACAACCCTCGACATCCGCCACCTCTTCAAGTTCAGGACAACGAACAGCCTCATTGCCACACGGTTCTTCTGTGGTGCGATATGGGCTTACGGAAATAGTTTCATACCGCCTTACACCGAACAGTTCTTCGCAGGTGGAGCCAATGACATCCGTGCCTTCGGAGCACACACCATCGGTCCCGGAAGCTATTACGACTATGATGGCCGCGGTACGTATCTCGACCAGTCGGGCAGTCTCAAACTCGAAATCAATGCCGAGTACCGTTTCCCCATCGTAAGCAACCTACACGGAGCGTTCTTCCTCGATGCAGGTAATGTATGGACTCTGAAAGACCTCAGTTCCCATCCAGGTGGACAGATAAAGGCGGACATGCTACTTGACGACATTGCCACCGGAACCGGATTCGGTCTCAGGTACAATCTCGACATAGTCGTCCTCCGGCTCGATATGGGAATTGCCCTCCATGCTCCTTACGACACGGGCAAGAGCGGCTACTACAATATCCGGACCTTCTGGAAGGATGGAGTGGGACTCCACTTCGCAGTAGGTTATCCATTCTGATAAGATTATGAAGATTATGGCAAACAAGGAAAAAATACAGTATGTATGCAATTCGTGCGGCTACGATACTCCCAAATGGATAGGTCGTTGCCCGTCGTGCGGTGAATGGAACACATTCGTTGAAGTCAAGGTGGGCGGCAAGAACAAAGCCCTGAAAGATGCCACCTCGGAGTACAGTCTCACATCGGGGAACAGCCCTGTTTCCATGAGCAGGATAGAGACCGAGAAAGAGACCCGTATCAACCTCTTCGACGGCGAACTCAACCGAGTACTGGGAGGCGGACTGGTTCCTGGTTCCCTCACCCTGCTTGGCGGTGAGCCAGGCATAGGCAAGTCTACCCTAATACTCCAGACCGTACTTCGGCTGAGAGGCATCAAGACTCTGTATGTCAGCGGTGAGGAGAGTGCCCGTCAACTCAAGATTCGTGCCGACCGCATCGTAGAGGGACACGGCAATGACTTCGGGGATGTGGAGGTACTCTGCGAGGCCATGATGGAGAAAGTATTTGAACAGATAAAGGCCGTACAGCCGGGACTCGTCATCATAGATTCCATACAGACCATGGCCACCGAACTAGTCGAGTCCTCTCCGGGCAGTGTGAGTCAGATAAGGGAATGTGCTGCCCTGCTCCTCAAGTTCGCAAAGGAAAGCAACATCCCTGTCATCCTCATCGGCCATATCACCAAGGAAGGCAGTATTGCAGGTCCTAAGATTCTCGAACATATGGTCGACACCGTTCTCCAGTTCGAGGGCGACCAACATTATATGTATCGTATCGTGCGCGCTATAAAGAATCGTTTCGGAAGTACAGCCGAACTGGGCATCTACGAAATGCGCCAGTCAGGACTCCGAGAGGTGGAGAACCCTTCCGAACTCCTTCTTTCCGATATCCACGAGAACGAAGGACTCAGCGGTGTAGCCATCTCCGCTGCCATAGAGGGAGTGCGTCCACTCCTCATCGAGACCCAGGCACTCGTCAGCAGCGCAGCATACGGTACCCCGCAGCGTTCAGCCACAGGATTTGATACCCGCCGTCTCAACATGCTACTTGCTGTCCTCGAGAAGAGAGTGGGATTCAAACTCATGCAGAAAGATGTCTGGCTCAATATCGCAGGAGGTATCCGCGTTACCGATACTGCCATGGACCTCAGCGTCATAGCTGCCATCCTCTCAAGCAATCTTGATACCGGCATCAATCGCGATGTATGTATGTGTGGCGAAGTAGGATTGAGTGGCGAGATACGCCCTGTAAGCCGCATCCTCCAACGAATCACGGAAGCCGGGAAACTCGGATTCTCCACCATTCTCATACCTCAGTCGAACCTTAACGGACTCGAACAGTCGGAATTCGGCATCAAGGTTGTCGGAGTGAGGAAGGTAGAGGATGCCCTTGCACAACTTTTTGGTTAGTGTGCAAATCTTAACTTACTGAAAAATAGTCCACTAAAAAATATTTTTAAAAAATGTGCATTATTTTGTATGCGTTTTGAGAATTTTTTTCTATTTTTGCAGCAAATATAATTCCCAATATGCAAAAGACCCGTAATCTGCTGATCGACGTGGCACGCCAACTCTTCGCAAAAAGAGGTTTCGAAGACACCACAATGAACGACATTGCAATCGAATCAGGCAAAGGCCGCCGTACACTCTACACCTACTTCAGCAGCAAGGAGGAAATCTATCTTGCTGTCATCCAGAATGAACTTGACCGCCTTACCAAACGTCTTGATGATATCACCCACATGGACGCATCCCCCGAGAAGAAGATGGTGCAACTCATTTTCGCCCATCTCGAGGCAGTGAAGGATGCCGTCTACCGCAACGGAAACCTCCGCGCAGAGTTTTTCCGCGACATCTGGAAAGTGGAAGCCGTCCGCAAGGATTTCGACCGCAACGAGATAATCATGCTACGGCGCATCATGAACGAAGGCAACGACAAAGGTGATTTCGACATCAAGAACGTGAAACTCATGTCCGTCATTACCCACTACTGCATCAAAGGATGCGAAGTGCCGTACATCTACGGACGCATCGTAGTGGCAAGTCCGGAGGAACTCTTCCCATATGTACGCAATCTTGTACACAAGTCACTGAGCAGTGAGAGGAAAGAATTTGTCTACGGAGGAAATTTCTAAGATAACGGCCAACAAAAAAATTATGAATTGTGATATGTTACTACAAGGAAAGACAGCACTCATCACAGGTGCAGCAAGAGGAATAGGAAAGGCAATCGCATTGAAGTTTGCCAGTGAGGGAGCCAACATCGCATTCACCGACCTGGTGATTGACGAGAGTGCCCGACAGACAGAGCAGGAAATAGCAGCTTTCGGAGTCAAGGCGAAGGGCTATGCGTCAAATGCAGCCGACTTCGTGGAGACAGAGAAAGTCGTAGGCCTCGTGAAGGAGGAATTCGGTTCAATCGACATACTCGTCAATAATGCCGGCATCACAAAGGACGGCCTCATGATGCGAATGACCGAGGGCCAGTGGGATGCAGTCATCAATGTCAACCTCAAGTCGGCATTCAATTTCATCCACGCCTGCACCCCTATCATGATGCGGCAGCGCAGCGGCAGCATCATAAACATGGCAAGCGTAGTCGGAGTTCACGGCAATGCCGGACAGTGCAACTACGCAGCATCTAAGGCAGGACTCATCGCCCTTGCCAAGTCCATCGGACAGGAAATGGGCAGCCGCGGCATCCGTGCCAATGCCATTGCACCAGGATTTATCGAGACGGCAATGACAGCAGCACTTCCGGATGAAGTCCGTCAGGAATGGGTAAAGAGGATTCCACTCCGCCGTGGCGGTACCGTAGAGGACATAGCCAACACAGCCGTGTTCCTTGCATCCGACCTCTCCAGCTACATCACCGGTCAGGTCATTCAGGTCGACGGTGGCATGAATATGTAATCGTTTCTACGGAATCAATTTCATGGAGGTCTCTACGGAGATCTCTTTTTTTGATACCGGGTGAATGAAGTTCATGGCATGTGCCTGCAAACTGATGCCACCGTCAGGGTTACTCCGTCTGGCCCCATATTTCAGGTCACCCTTTATCGGACACCCAATCTTCGCCAACTGGCATCTTATCTGATGATGGCGCCCCGTCTTCAGATCCACCTCTATCAGGAAATAATTCTCCGTATGTCCTATCACCCTGTAATGCAGCAATGCCTTCTTGGAATTGGGCACCTCCCTGTCATAGGCATACGACTTGTTCTGTTTCTCGTTCCTCACGAGCCAATGCACAAGGTCGTCCTCCTCCTTTGGAGGTTCGTTCTTCACCAAAGCCCGGTAAGTCTTATGGATTTCGCCATCCTGGAACATCCTGTTCAGCCGGCTCAGAGCCTTGCTGGTTCTTGCAAACATCACAAGTCCGCTCACAGGACGGTCAAGTCTGTGAGTCACACCCAAAAACACCTCCCCCGGCTTTGCATATTTCTCCTTGATATACTGCTTCACCACCTCCGAGAGCGGAGTATCACCCGTTTTGTCGCCCTGCACAATCTCTGAGCAGGTCTTGTCGACAATGATTATATGATTATCCTCATAAACGACAGTCATCTCTCATTCTTCATTGCTAGCCGTCAACTATTCCACTACCCTTGCCTTGAGGATTCTCACCTCGTCAAGCGGTTCGTCACTCTTGTTAGTCTTCACCTTCTCAATGTCAAGAACGGTCTTCATACCTTCCACTACCTCACCGAACACGGTGTACTCCTCGTCCAGCCACGGAGCACCACCCTGCGACTTGTAGGCACGCACCTGTTCCTTGCCGAACTTGAAACGCGGAGTCTCGTTCTCTGCCTCGTCATGCAGGTTCTCCAGGTAGTCGCTCACGGCATAAGGGTCACGTTTGGTTCTCAGTGCATCTATGTCGTCTGCATGTTCCTTCATTTTTCTGGCATAGAGCCTCTCAATCCTCTTCTGCCATACAGCCTGCTCCAGTTCCATCAGTCCTGCATCGGTATAGGTCTTTCCCGTCACGATGTAGAACTGGAATGCGTCAGCCTCGTCCTTCGGGTTGCTTTCCTCCTCTTCCTTCGCAGCGGCAAGCACGCCTCGTTTGTGGAAATGAGTAGGATAGACTATCTCCTGCGGAATCATCGGAGAGACCTTCGTGGTGTCCTTCGTCTGTCCCGGACGGGTATCCGGGTCTCCGGTCTGAATCATGAAGTTGCGTATTATTCTGTGGAAGTACACCCCATCATACAGACCATCCTTCACGTTCCTGATGAAGTTGTCGCGGAAATGCGGAGTATCGTCATACAGTTTCACACGGATTTCTCCGAGGGTAGTTTCCAGCACCACTTCCTTCTCGCCCGATGCCTGTCCTGAGCATGATACGGCAAACATCGGGAAGCACAATGCAAAAAGCATAAGTTGTAAATTCTTCATAAGCCAAATCTATAAGACCCTGCGAAGTTACTAAAAATAATTAATAACAAACAACGAAAAACGAAAAATATTACAACCGACCATAGACAATTTTACCATCCCTTAATACAGAAACATTTGTTTATTACAGCATTTTTAACTACCTTTGCATTAAAATTACGAATTATGAGATAAATGCAAACAATTTTATTATGAAAAAACTGACACTTACTTTTTTTGCAATGCTGCTCTTGTCCATGACAGGCATGGCAATGACAGGGAATAATATTGCCGCAAGAGAACCGGATGACGCCAATGAAAGCAGCTGGACGGATTGTACGGAAAAGCTTGCGAATCCAAGTTTTGAGGATGGCAGTACCGGCTGGGGCGTCAACAAGGGAAAGATTGAGGTGAAGGGAAATGGTCCTCACGTCATCACAGCCTACAACTACCAGGTGGATATCTGCCAGCTTGTATGCGTCCTTGAACCAGGTCACTACATAGTCAAGGTGCAGGCCTGTTCGCGATACAAGCATGGGAAGGCAGGCATTACTGACTATGAGCAGCGTATCGCCAATGGGACGGACATCCCCAACGAGGCATACCTCTACGCCAATGCTGTGCAGAAGAAGGTGAAGAATATCTTCGACGAATCATCCACCACACGTGATTTCGCCAAGCAGAGCGATCAGCCAGCAGAAAACCTCACGATGACCGGTGGAGGACAGATTCCATACAACTCAGCGAACTTTGTGACTGCCTTCGGTGACGGCATGTATGAAAACGAACTGGAATGTACGGTCGGCAAGGACGGTATGCTGATGATAGGCATCAAGAACGAACTGAGCGGCTATGGATTCCAGCCATACATTGCCTACGACAATTTCCGGCTTTACAGGAAATGCGGTCTTGCCGATGACGAGACATCGACGATTGACCTGTATGACCTCCATGCCGGGAAGGACGAATATGTGGCAGTGTGCATGCCATACGTGGTGAAGTCGGAGCATTTCGGCCAGGTGTACAGGGTCGGCCAGATAAAGGACGGAAAGGCCGTACTGGTGGCAACTGATGCCGTAGGCGTAGGCGAGCCTTGCATAATCAAGGCATCGGGAGCAAGCAACGTCAGCGCAGAGGATGTGACGCTTGTCTACACGACTCCTAAGAGCACCTTCTCGCTGTGGGACAACACACTGATCACCAGTGATTCCAAGAAACTAACATGGACAGCAACTGATGAGAATGGCGCCGAAGTCAACATGTCGGCAATGACCTACGAGGAAGCCGACCTGAGCAACATGAACTTCACCTGTACGATTGAGAACTACGCCGCAGCACGTTTCTGGGCAGAGAATACAAGCTACACTGCCGACGGGACATCGACTGTAAACCAGTACATAAACCTCCCTGCCTACAACCGCACGGATCAGCCAAATCCCGTACGCATCCCGATAGTTGCTTCAGAGGTAGACCAGTCCCTGTCGTACAGCCAGAACGAAGACATGACAGGAGCTGAGACCATCACCGTGCATGCAGGAGAGAGCGTGGCTGACATCTACAATCTCATGCCAGGCACAACATATCACTACTCGACTGCTGACGGGACATCGGCTGGGCAGTTCACGATAAGAGGCAAGCTGAGGATGATAATGGCAGGCGACAAAGCCGTGAACATGCGTGACTTAGGCGGCAAGGAGGTCAGTGATGCAGGTGCGGTGAAATACATAAGGTATGGTAAGCTTTTCCGCAATGCCGAGCTGAAGGGCAACAGCTTCAACATCAGAGATGATGAACTGGAAATCCTGAAT
>JAZQPD010000117.1:0-12015 GCA_045628285.1 Bacteroidaceae bacterium | reverse complement strand
AGAATCGTTGACTGGGTGAGCAAAGGCTACACATTCAACGAGGCTTGCGAGATAGTACGCACCACCTCACTCTATACCGTACACACTCCTGTCCCTGCCGGACACGACTATTTCGACGAAGGACTCTTTGCCAAGTACATGTCGCAGTATCCCGCACTCATGGGTACCAGTTGGGAGACATTCATCGGAATGGGACGCACCAACCCCGACGACAAGGGAGAACGCTTCTGCATGTCGACATTTGCATGCAACACATCCACATGGGTAAACGGTGTGAGCTGGCTCCACGGACAGGTCTCCAAGGATATGTTCGCACCGATATGGAAGGGCTACTATCCGGAAGAGATGAACAACGTAGGCTATGTGACCAACGGTGTACACTACCCTTCATGGGCATCCACTACCTGGAGACGCCTCTGTACGAAGTATTTCGACAAGGCATACATCAAGGACCAGAGCAACCAGAGTCTATGGGAGTCCATATACAAAGTGCCAGACGAGGAGATTTGGGAATACCGCAAAGACCTCAAGAGCAAGCTGGTAAGCTATATCAAGGACGCATTCCAGGAAGACTGGATAAAGAATCAGGGCGACCCTTCGCGCATCGTAGAAATCCTGAAGAAGATTTCTCCAAATGCACTCACTATCGGTTTCGCACGCCGGTTTGCCACCTACAAGCGTGCCCATCTGCTCTTCACCGACCTCGACCGTCTCGCAAAAATAGTGAACGACCCTGAACATCCGGTTCAGTTCCTCTTTGCAGGAAAGGCCCATCCACACGACGGTGGCGGACAGGGACTCATCAAGAAAATCTACGAGATAAGCCGCCGTCCGGAATTCCTCGGCAAGATTATCTTCCTCGAGAACTACGACATCCGGCTCGCACGCCGGCTCGTGAGTGGTGTGGACATCTGGATGAACACCCCTACCCGTCCGCTCGAAGCATCGGGTACATCAGGAGAGAAGGCTCTCATGAACGGTGTCGTCAACCTCTCAGTAAAGGACGGATGGTGGTACGAAGGCTACCGCGAAGGTGCCGGATGGGCACTTACCGAGAAGCGCACATACCAGAACCAGGACCAGCAGGATCAGCTCGACTCTGCAACCATCTATCAGATGCTCGAGAACGAAATCATACCTCTCTACTATGCACGTCAGGGAAGCAAGGACTACAGTCCGGGGTGGATTCAGGTAATCAAGAACTCCGTGGCTCAGATAGCTCCGCATTACACCATGAAGCGTCAGCTCGACGACTACTACGAGCGTTTCTATGCACCACTGGCAGAACGTTCACACCATCTGGCAGAGAATCACTTCCAGAAGGTACGCGACCTCGTGGCATGGAAAGAGGCAGTGGCACAACGCTGGGACAACATCAACGTGGTAAGTTCAGAGAAAGACCCTGAACTCATGGCAGGAAACGTGGTAACAGGAAAGAAATACAAGGTACAGTACGTCATCGACGAGCAGGGACTCGAAGATGCAGTCGGACTCGAGATTGTGACTCTCCACACCGACCACCGTACAGGCAAACTGAAAGTTTTCCAGGTAGAGCCGCTCACCGTGACAAAACGCGAAGGCAACAACTTCTATTTCGAAGGCTACCACAGCATCCCTGTTGCCGGCGATTACAAAGTTGCCTACCGTCTGTACCCTAAGCATCCGGAACTCCCGCACCGTCAGGACTTCTGCTATGTAAAGTGGATTTATTGAAGACCAACAGACTGCAAGATTACGAATCAATAAGGCCCAAAGGCCAGGAAGAGCCTCTCCACTGCGGGGAGGCTCTTCGTGTTGTGTGTTCACATTCCCAAGAACAATGCCACCCTGAGTTGAGAACAAAACGTAGTGCTACTGGCAAGAATAGCCAAACGTGCTGGGATAACTATATAGACGTTAGTAACAGGTGGTATGTAGACGTTAATAACAGGTAGTATATAGACGTTAATAACAGGTAGTATATAAACGTTAATAACAGATAGTATATAGATGTTAATAACAGATATGTAATATCGTGCGTTATAGCGGATAGTTTTCTTGCTTGTAATGCAATAACTTGTGCGTTATAGTCAGTAGTGCTTTCACGTCTGCTGCGGCCAGTAGTGCGAGTGAGCACTTATAAAAAAGAGTGCGCACATATGAAAACTACAGCGACTAAAAACTACAGCGACTGCTGACTCCAACTTAGAGTAGCAGTCGCTGTAGCCGTTTACGTCACCTCCCACAAGGGAAGGCTGGGTAGAGTTCGTTGTTTACTTCACATATACCTTCTTGCCACCGATGATGTTGATGGCACCCTTCTGAGGAGCAGCAAGGAGCTGACCCTGGAGGTTGTAGACGCGAGAGTCTTCAGTGTCATTGAAATGAATGTCGCTTATGGAAACAGGAACTACACCGTCGAAACTGTAGTCGGAAACGTTCTTTACACCTGCAACGCTGAAGTACTTCATGATGTCACCATATATCCATACCTCCTTACCGAGGTTGCCTGGATTGTCCTTGAGGTTGAGGGCGGCACGTACTGCCTTGCACTCTGCAGGAGAATTGGCAAGTGCAACAGGTATGCATTCGTTGACATCAGTAGTGTTCTTGTTGGCAGAAACGAGGATGTTGGAAGCAACGACCTTGTCGCCAGCTTCTGTATTGAATGCAGCCTTAGTAAGTGCGCCGTCGGCATAGCCTACGATATATCCGTGAATCCACTGAGGAACATCGAAGATAGGGTCACCGGTCTTCTCGCCTTCAGCAAATACATAGATAGGATTTACATCGTTGGCTTCCCAAGGGTCAGAAATCTCCCTACCGGTTGAGATGTATATATCCTCGCCTTCGCCTGCAAGGTTTATATGAGAAATCACAGCGACTACTGTGGTAGACTTGCCTTCATTGTATTTTGCTGTGGAAGCAGTAGTGAGTGTGATGGTGGCAACGCCAATGCCCTTCAACGTCACATTGCCTTCATTGTCTACGGTTGCTACCTTCTCATTGGATGAAGTGAATGTCTTTGCACCGTCGGACAGTGTCTCATAATGATCTGCCGGAATCTGGAAACTGCCGTCAGCCAATACCTGCAAATAGGCAATATTGATGAAATGGGTTTCAGGGTCCTGCTTGTCGGAAATCACCTCTACATCCTCCGTTGCAACTGCATAGTACTGGATATTCTCCTTGTATGGGATTACGAACACATTGAGGTTGTACTTGTCCTCGGTGTTGAAGGCAACCTCCTTGAGAACATCGAACTGGTCAAACAGAGTAATGTCCGTTCCGTTCTGGCTGAAGAGATAGCTTATGTGCTTGCCACCCGTGCTGGCTGAAACGTAGTTCACACCTTCAAGACGTACGAACTCGCTTGCATTGGCAGCAGTGATGTCGGCAGCATTCTTCACTGTAGGAGCTACGGCTTCACCTGCAGAAGCACTCACACCCGACCAGTCTGTAACCGAGAGTTCAGGAAGTCCATTGTATGAATAGAGAGAACCGGTCAGTGTTCCCCTCAGGACATTGTCGCGGCTGAATGAAGCGTTCTTGCCATAGAGGAGGAATGAACCTGTAGCATCCTGGATAAAGACATTCGGGCCGTTGACACCGGTTACGATGACATTATCGAATGTGAATGTAACGGTAGGAGCAGTTTTTGAATCAGTAGACGTACAGTTTGCGATGAGTTCGGCAACAGTCCTGTACGGAGCATCAGCAATGGTACAAATTTCAGTTGCCACAGCACTCTTCTGGTCATCGTCGTCATAGCATACAGCCTTTACCGTAGTAGTCTCGCTGATTGTGAATGGTGACGTGTAGAGAGTCTTGCTGTCATCCGGATCGGAACCGTCGAGAGTGTAATAGATTGTGTTGCCTTCGCCCGAAGGATCAGTAATGGTGACGGTAGCAGTAGCCTCATCGAAGGAGATGACAGGTGCCTGAACACCTGAAGGAGCAGCATCTGAAGATACATAATAGGCATTGACTACCTCAATCTTTCCTCCGTATTCACCACGCTGGCCAATCAAAGTCAGAGTCGAACCATCACATAAGCCTGTCTTTGCTATAAGATTCTGGAAATCCTTTGCAGGACCACCATTGTAAGAGAGAAGACCATACACATAAACTGATTCAGATCCGTCGGAAATGTCAAAGTTGCCATACACATCGGTACTCTTGATTCCACTGACTGTACCGGTCAGTTTATACCAGTTCTTCGTACTTACTTCTGCAGCCTTGAACTCCTTGATGGACACCTCTACCGTATCTGCAGCAACAGGTCCGTCACCACCAAAATATACGGTCATACTGTTAATCTGAGTGTTTTTTGCGACAGAGAAGACAATTTTATTTGCACTGCCCTTCCAAACCTTGCCATCCAAATTGCCGGCATCCGGTGTAAGATTGAAGTTTGTGCTATGACCGGCAAATTCAATTGCAGTAATCGGGGCTGCAGCCTCAACGGTGAATGTGCCACTATACATTCTGAGTCTTGGAGCAGAGTTCCAGATTCTGTTTTCATTATTTCCGCTGGTTTTCTTTGAGACAGTAATAGTCACTCCATTACGGGAAGCGGAGGTGTCCTCTGTAAAGTCTCCATCATGAGAGTCGTTAGAAGAAGTACCTGCAAGCGACGGAAACAATGAGGCGTAGTCATTGTCGAAATCGAATGTCACCTCATCTGCAAATGCAAACGTACACATGCAGAGAGCAACGATTGAGAGTAAGAGTTTTTTCATAAATTGTACTTGTTGTTAAAATATTAAATGATTGTTACCAATTGTCAATTACCGATTCAGAGTTTCCATTCAGATGAAGAGAAACTCTTCTCGACAGAGTTCTCGATGTTGTCGGGGAGATTGTGGAAGAAATCGATTCCCGTCTGGTTTTCGAGATAGTCAATCGATACTGCAGCATTGCGGAGGTCGTTGTTCGTAGCACCACGTCCATAGTCCTTATGTTCCACCCAGAATCCCATTGCACTGTATTTCCCAGTCTTCAGGCGGAGCATGGCTATGAAATAGAACTTCGGGATTGGCAAAGCCTTGCCATTGCTACTATAGGCATAGCCCCTTGTCTGGTCATCATAAATCGTACCTCCCTTTACTATGTATAAGGTGTCGGCAAAGGTAGAACTCCTACCTATTCCCGAATTGACATCATTGATGTAGTTTTCAAACTTCGACCAGTATTCTCCATTGAAGTCATACCCCATCGGAGTCATGTTCGTCATATAGAACGTCTGGTTGTTGGCAGCCTGACTGTATCTGCGGTCATGAGAAGCGCAGATATGGCCTCTGACTCCCCCCTGAAAACCGCCGAAGCCAATCCAGTACTGCTTCTGAAGGTTTGGGTCGTCGCCCCACGTATCACCACGTGAACTGTCGACCTTGCGTGTCAGTCCGTCGAAACGGAATGCCACCCAGCGGGAATGGAATTTCGTCAGGTCGTATTCCAGGCAATAAGTCATGACAGAGTCACGTCCTATTACCGTACTGTGCTGAATGAACTGAGTACCGGCAGTTCTCATAGCCGGAACCTCCAGTCGGGACAGATACTTCGTATTGGGAGTATGCTTCCTGATGTCCACATCGTCGCCCTCGTCCTTACTGCACGAGGCAGCAAGGATGAGGAGAGATGACAATATTAATAAGGTATGTTTCACTGTTCCTTGGTTATTGAGTAGTCATCAATGAGAAGCGTTCCGCCCGGATTCTTCGAATTCATGATGACAAGGTTTACCGTTGTGGCAGCAGAGAGTGTGAATGAGCCAGAAACCTTTGTCCATTCAGCAGCGGTCACGTCAGTATATTGTGTCTTTCCATCACTGCCTGGCGTATATGCATACTGTCCGACTTTTCCATCACTACCCAATGGAACATATCCGGAAGCCACAGCAGCGGCTTCGCCGTCACCCTTTGCATAGAAGGAATAACTGTAAGTACCTGCCTCAAGAGCAAGTTCAGTAGATGCAAGTCGCTTATTGCCGCTTGTCGCGCCCTGAACCTGTACGGAGTAACTTCCCGAATGAGCATCAGTAGACTTTGCCAATGTGGCACTTGAAGCAGTTGTGCTGGATTTCCAGAGTTCCGGAGTCTTATCGTCAACCCACTTCTCGAAACCGTTGTTTGTGAATTCAGAGAGAGTCTTGCCACTTACTGTATCTGGAGGAGTTGGGGTGTCACTACCTTCGCAACTGACGAAATAAGCATCTGTAACCTCAATCCTTCCCTTATACTCACCACGTTTTCCTATGAGAGTGAGAATACAGCCATTTGTTATGCCCTTGGCTGCTGCAAGTTCCTGGAACTGCTTCTTTGCACCACCTGGTTCGGAAAGGAGACCATAGACATACACTGAATCTGTTGAATCAGTAAGGTTGAAGTTTCCGTAGAGGTCATCGCTCTGCAGCCCTGAAACGGTACCGGTCAGCTGGTAGTACTGTTCTCCTACCGATGCAGCATTGAATTCAGCGATAGTGACGGTCTTCACATCCGTTATTTCTGGAGTAGGGCCAGAACCTGGATTATCTGTGATGCCACCATCGGCTGTGTACAATTCAAAGTCATCGATAAGCACTGCCGCACCTGGCTGCTTAGGGTTCATGACGAGCAGGTTGACAGTGGTCGTTTCCGTGAGAGTGAAAGAATGAGTTGCCTCTGTCCATTCTGTGTTTGTGATTCCATTCACATAGTCACCATAGTTATATGAAGAGCTGACGGCAGCACCGTTTACTACAGGAACATATCCAGGACGTACACTTGCACCATCTGTAGTTACAGCCTTGGCATAGAAGCGGATGTAGTATGTACCTGGGAGCAGAGTGACTTCAGTGTAAGCAAGACGCTTGTTTGCGGATGAATTACCTTCAACCTGCACAGAATAACTGCCGGAATGTGCATCTGTTGACTGAGCGAGGGCCGCAGAAGAAGCCGTAGTGCTCGACACCCAGTTCACAGGGTTGTTTCCGTTCCAGTCTTCGAAGCTGCTGTTGGTAAGCAGGTTCTCGCCTACAGGGTCAGGAGTAGGGCCGGGACCTGGATTATCGCTTGCCTCACCCTTCATCACCTTGAAGTTCTTCACTTCCCATGTGGAGCCAGACGTAGCATTTGTACTGTATCTGAATGCTATACGCACCTTCCTGTGTGTGAATTCTGCTGGAATATTAATTGCTGCATTATAGAAGGTGTCCCAGTCCTTTGTCGTTGTATAAGTGTGATTTTGAGTGAGCAGAGTCCAGCCTGCAGACGGATTAGCCTCATCAAAATTATCGTTTATAAGACACTGCTGGTTTTCTTCGCCCTTATTGTACATTATGATATAGTCATAAGTAACGTAAGCAGAATCGATGTCCGACAAATCAATAACAGGCGATACCAAATAGTAAGTGCCAGCGATAGTTTTAGAACCATCATAGCCCGTAGCCTTTGCTGTGCTGTAGTCGTTCACCCAAGAACCTGCACCGTCTGTGGTATAGTTCTTGCACTTTCCGAGAGAACTGGCAAAAGTCTCACTGTAGATGGTATTTGATTTCTTGCCTTTGTTGTTAATCTCGTATGGTGCCGGCACATCTTCGCATGAATAGAACACGACTGCCAGCAGAGCCATAGTTAAAAATGATAAATACTTTTTCATTGTTATGTTGTTTTTTAATTATTCATTCTTCATTTTTCCACCACTTTCTCGAAGCAGTCCTTGTCGCACAGCTGTATCTGCCAGCCGTCATAGTAAGTCATGATGCCGGTCAGACGGATTTTCTCATCCTTGCGCGGCATGCTGATGTAAGCCACTTCGTTCTGGGTACTCGTACGGACGGTGATGTTGGCCGACATTCCTTCAACCTTGAAATCGCGGTTCACTCCGTAGCCGTCGTCGTGTTCGTCATAGTCGGCAAGATGCTTGGTAGTGTCGTTGAGTTGGAAATAGCCTTCCACCGTCACAAGCAGAGGACAATGAACATAGTCCTGCTTGAACTGGCTGAGGGTCTTTCCGTCCAAAAGGAGAGGATGCACCTTGTCGGCATATCGTGACGGACTGCCATCAAGGTACACGTTCGTCTTACACATCTGGAGCAGTGCTGCACCGAGTCGGAGATTGCCCTTGCTTGTGTAGTAAGGCTGACCAAGTTTCGGTACATAACTGTAGCAGCCAGTATAGAAGCCGTTCACATTCACGCGGACTTTCTGTCCGATTTGGAAGAACGGGTGAAGGCAAGTGTTCTTCAGTGCCAGTTCCAGGCACTGCGTAGGGTCAGGAGTATCCGTCGGACTGTCGATGTTTGCCAGTACGATAGTCTGGTAGAGATTGCCTCCGGCATCATTTGCCACTACGATACCCTCCACGACGGTATCGGTCTCAAGCAGTTCGAAGGAGTTGCTTTGCTTGAACAGGCTGCTGAACGCATCCTTGAACTCGCTGACCGACATGACCTCCATACCGGTAAAGTCAGTCGGACGTGTCATCCTATCCGTCAGGAAGTCATCTGTATCTGCATTGTCCCATTCGTCACGGCATGATGAGATTGTCATCATCACGATTCCGAGACCTATTGCCAAAATATATTTCTTCATAATATGTCAGAATCTGTAGTTAACATTCAGGAAAGCATTGAACGGATTGGCGTAGTAGTACTTGGGATTAGCCGAGAACTTGTAGGTCTTGGCATTTCCCCTCTCCTCGCCGTCAGCATAGAAGTCACTTCTATTCTGTTCGAAACCGCCAGTCTGGAGGTTCCTGTTGTTGCAGATATTCTGAAGTGAGAGATTGATGGAGATGGCACGTCCGTTCTTCAGGCGGATGAACTTGCCGATGCTGGCATCGAGCATGAAGCCGCCGTCGAGTTTTTCCTGCTTCGGACTGTAGACCTTTGCCACATCTCCGTTTGTATAGTAGAGCACGCCACCCTCTTCCCTGAAAGATGCCTGCTCGTCGTCTGTCATCTCGAAGTACTCTCCGCCTGTGGTAGGATCTACGGTAGCAGTCTTGTGGTTCGTCTGGTGAAGCACATATCCCATCCTTCTGTATGATGAGAACCCAAGATAACTTCTGTCATAGTAGTTGAGATCGAGTTCCAGATACCAGTTGTTGATATTGTAGTTTGCTCCCAGTCCGAGGGCAGTCAGCGGAGTTCCGCTTACCCGCATTCCGTCAGCATAGATCCTGTCCTGCATGGTTTCCGTAGTGACCGGATTTACCCACTGCTTATATTCCGATGAGTTGTTCTCGGAGAACATCTGAGCCATTGGGTTACCCGCATATTTGGCTTCGCCTACCGATGCAAGGAGATTGAAGGAGAGTTCGCTGTTCACCTGGTAAGTCACTGCACCGTCGAGTCCGTAGTGTACCTTGTCGAGTCCCGACATGGTCACATAATAGAACCGTGAGTCGAGGTCGTTGTAGAAACCCGTCTGTTCCACCTGATCCATGAAACGGGTGTAGTATCCGCTCAGTTTTCCTGTGAGGCTACCGAAACGGAACGACCAGCTCAGGTTGGCAGAGGCTATCTTCTCGAGTGTGAGATTGTTCACGAAGTTGTTCTGCACACGCGGAGCCACGAAGGCATTCCTTGCCAGAGGAGCCTGGGCATCAAAACTGCCACCGAGGTCGATTCGCTGGTTGGCAAACGGACGGATTGTCAACTGAGCCTTGCCGCCGTAGCCCATGAACCTGGCAGCACCGCTCTTGCCATAGGAATAGTCCTTTGCGCGTCCGTTCTGCATCAGTCCCTCACGCTCTATGGTGGTTCCCTCGCCGTAAGCACCGAGATAGAGTACGGAAGTACCGAATGAGTACTGTGTCTGTCCCCATGCCTTTGCCTTGTTTACGAAGATGTTGTAGTCATAGCCGAAACGGTCACCCTCGCGGATTCTGCGGTTGGGGTTTCTGAGGTCGTTCTGCACTTCCATGCTTCCCTTGCCGTAGTCTCTCTCGGCATAGGTGTCGATGTCGATGAAGTTCTCAGCACCAAGCAAGTCCTGCATGGTCTTGTAGTGCATACCTTTTGTGTGGTTGAGCACCAGTCCTGCTGTATACTTCCACTGGTTGTTCACGTTGTGGCTCCACGTCGGAGAGAGGGCAAAGACCATCTGGTCGTTGTGTCTGCGTTCCTGATAATAGGATGCAGTACCGCCGTTCTTGTTCTGGATGCTGTTCACATAGTACAGTCTGTCCCAGTCAATCTGACGGTTTGCCTTTGTTCCCCAGTATTCCTTCAGAGTGTTGAACTGGTCCATATAGTACGGATGGTCATTCAGGTAGTCAGGGTCGTTGATGGTGTTGTCATACACATTGAACACCGAACTTGGGAAGTTCTTGTAATAGTCAGGAGCCGGATTGTAGGCATTGTTGGCATAACTCAATGCCGAATTGCTGTACATGCTGTACTTGAATCCTGCCGCTGTAGTGAGTTTCCTGTCCTCGTCCACCTTCCAGTCCCATGTAAGGATGGCTGTAGGTTCGAAGTCGCGGACAACCCTTGAGTTTCTCTTTTCTCCATTCTGGTATCCCCAGTAAGGATTATAGTAATGGCTGTTTGCCAGCCAGTAGGCTTCTTCCGTCGAAGCACCCTGCTGAGCCCTCTCCGTAGGACTGCCGAAGGTGACGAGTGCCAGACTGTGGCTGTCATTGAATTTTTTCTCGGCACTGAGCATATAACTGAACGAGTTGTAGAACGTTCCTTCTATCACTCCTTCCTTCGACCATCGGTACCCCACTGTTCCTGCAAACGCCCAGCCGTTCTTCAGCCAGCCGGTGGCATGGGTGAACATGCCTCTGAGTACATAATTCCTGTTCGTGCCCGACATGGTGACCTTACTGCCCTGAGCAAAGGCACTGGCACGTGTGTTGATGTGGGTAGCACCACCCACTCCGCTGAAAGTAAAGTTGTTGTAGTCGAACTGGCTTGCACCTTCCTGATTACGGGTTGCATCGTTCATGCCTCCAATCATACTGTAGTTGAAACGTCCCTGTTCGAGGTCGTTCAGCATCAGACCATTCATGAAGTTCTGCTCGTACATGTTGTCGTAGCCTCTTACCTTGAATCGCATGGGACTGAACCGGTAACCCACCTCCGAGAGGAAAGGGTCGTTGCTGGCCGACATGATTGTCGATACCGTCTGGGCAGCATCATTGTCGTCATCCAACTGACTTTCCGTGAAAGTGAAGTCCGAACTGTCGTCCTGAGCCTTCATGACTGAATCGGCATTGTTCACTTGCGCTCGCACACACACGGAGACAAACGACAGACCGATAGCCATCAGTTTCACTGTCTTGTTCATAAAAATCATTTATTTAGTTTAAGTTTTAATTCCTTGCTTCCTTTTGGCATTGAGTTGCAAAGTTAGCAAAAAAAAAAAGAGCACCATAAAAATATAGTCATTTTTTGAGTTATGGATGACATTTTTCAATCTAATTTATTAACTTTGCAGCGGAAACATTAACAAACAATGACACAATGAACAAATACAGCATCCTTGTCCTCGTTTTTGCAATGCTGACATCAATGCCCGCAAAGGCACAGAAATTCAAGATATTCAGTACTGGATTCTACAACCTCGAGAACCTCTTCGACACCATTCACGACGATGGAAAGAACGACTACGAATACCTTCCCGACGGCACCAACAAATGGGGCACGCTCAAGTACACCAGCAAGCTCCGCAACATGGCCCAGGTACTCAGCCGTCTCGGCACGGAGATGAAGGGTACCAACGGTAAGTTCGTCCAGGTATGCAAGAGCCCTGCCATCCTCGGAGTCAGCGAGGTGGAGAACCGTCGCGTTCTCGAAGACCTCCTCAGGGAACCCGCACTCAAGGACAAAGGCTGGAAGATTCTCCATATCGAAGGTCCCGACAAGCGTGGAGTGGACTGCGCCTTCTTCTATAACCCCACTCAGTTCCACCTCACCAACTGCCATCTCACCAAATACATCTACGAGAACGGTGACACCACCCGTGCCACCCGTGGATTCCTCCTTGCCAGCGGAACAATCGAAGGCGAGAGTTTCCATTTCATAGTGAACCACTGGCCTTCACG
>JAZQPD010000116.1:0-4515 GCA_045628285.1 Bacteroidaceae bacterium | reverse complement strand
ATCTCTTTGCCGTTCCACAGATAGAAGCCTACGCCGCTCTGACCCAATGACAGGGCATATTCGTTTGCTCCGAGAGTCTTTGCCACGTCTGTACCAGAGAGTTTGTTGTCTGTGCTCTTGGTTGCCGTGGTTGTGGTGTATGGCAGATATACCTGCGACTGTGAGGCTTTCAGTATCAGTGGCTCCTCTGCCGGTATGACACCGCCTTCTATTGCAGTCAGTTGCAGTACGTTTCCTTCGGCTACGCCAGTATAGGCTGTCACGCCATTTGGCACCTCGTATGCGTTCGTGCCTGAATAGAAAGTAGAATAGTAATTCACAGACTCAGGGTCTTTATTCGCTTTCACCTCGAATGCTGGTGTCCAGCCCTCTGGGATATAGTCGGCACTTCTCTGGGTCTTGTCCAAAGCGTCAGGGCATACGAATGTGCCGGTTGATGCCACGTCTTTGAGCCAGTTGTATGTTGTACTATTTGTCCATTCTGTAAAGGCTACCTTTACCTGGCTCAGTTTCGTGCAGCCTGAGAACATCTGATCATAACATCTGTATGGAAGCGTAGTTGCTGGCAGTTCCGGGGCAGAGGTCAAGCCTGTACATCCGTTGAACATCCAATAATAGCAGCCATCCGCCAGCGTCATTGCCGGCAGTTCTGGCGCAGAGGTGAGGTCCTCGCAACCAGAGAACAAGCAGGCGAAGCAGTAAGTGCCATTGGCAGGGAATGAAGTTGACTTGCAGGTGTTGTCAATGAGCGACATCACGTTGCCGCTCGCAGCGATAGAGCCCGACATGGCAAACTGGTAGTAATCTGTAAAACTTTTTGAGAATCCGCTTGCCATGTCATCACTGGCATTGCGGAAATACGCCCTATCATCTTCATTGGCAAGTGTGATGGTTTGACCGAACGTATAAGTCTGCCATGTCGTTCCTGTAGTGGAATACTCAAGCGTCGCCTCGTAAGGATTGCCCACCTTGTTCAGTTGAACGGTTGAATTGGATGTGTTTGCCGTAAAGCAGAGACAATTTATTTCTGGTGGGAATGGGCTTGCGCCTGTGGCATTGATAGTGATGACTGAACCGTGTGCAGAGGTTGCCGTTCCGCTTACGGTCATGTTGCCGTTGGAGTACGATACGGTGATGGTGCCGCTGCGCAGGAAGTAGTCCTCGGCCGGCCAGCCCATGGTTTCCACGTATGAAGGTATGGCATAATAGCCGTCCATGCCGTTCGATGCAATGAATGTGCCGGGGTTGCCGCTTGCGTCGAGGCTGTATGTGCCTGCGGGAATATTGAAAGTGCTGCTCTTGAAGCCGAGCACCGCATACGAGACGCTGGTCGAGTTGAGATCGAGCTCCACATAGCCGTCGGTCGCTATGTAGTTGTATGCGCGGATGTCTTCGGCCGTCACGCTGACAGTGCCCTGGGCGGGTTCCGAGGCGAACGGGTCGTAGATGTAGTCCGTGAACAGGTATCTGTAGATATTGGAGCCGTTCTTGCATATCACGGTGCCGCCGAAAGTGTAGGTGCCGTCGGCATTGGCCGTGATGCTGAGAGTGGTCTTGTTGTCCGTGGACCAATTATTGTCGCTCTCAATGAAATAGCGTGTGGCTTTGTCGTAGTAAACATTCGAAGCGGTGCTGAGCGTGCCGTCGGCGATGTTGAACTCCCCGACGAACGAATGTGTCTTCGGAGTGAGGTAGATTGTGGCTGTGGAGGGATACCACGAATTGTTCTTGCCACGTTGCTCGATGTTGATGGTGTACTCGTAGGTGCTCCCGTAGGAGGAGTCCTTGATGGAGAAGGACTGGACCTCGGTGGGGCTGTAGCTGTAATAGGCGGCATGAGCTGCAAGCGGGAGCGCAAGTGCCGCGAAGAAGGCAAAAATTTTCTTCATTTTTGTAATAGACGATTTAAAAGTAAGCTTACGAAGGGACTTACGCAAGTCCTTGGCATGAACATATGAGTTTATGATTCCGGGTACCCGGACTTCAGTTACATATTGCTCGTCGCCGTATTTGGTCTGCAATACCATGGATTTGGTATCAGGAAGGTACATTCTCGTATACATAAAATTTCTTGCAAAAGTACGAAAAAATCCTGTAATTCAGCGCGATTTCCTGTGGATTTTAACAATTATTTGCGTTTTCATTGCCCAGACACACATTTTGCATCATTTTGCAGCGCATATTCAGCAAAATCATTCTCCTTTAGATTCCTTCAGTTCATCCTTTCGCTGCTTCATGCTCTTGCGATAGTCTTTGATTGGCATAGGCATGACTTTCTGGTCAGAGAACATGAGGCCGATGCCCTCCAGTTCCATCATAACCTCGGCATTGTCGCTGAAGTAGGCATGGACATAGCGGTTGATGTTCTGCTGCTTATGAAGAGCGGCATTGTCTCGGGCAATGAATAGCAGAAGTCCCACAGAAGCAATCCATATAGACCATGCGACGAACTTGAAGAAGCCTCGTACATGCCTGCTGGAATAGAAGCACTTGACGCAATACCAAGGGTACAGATACAGTGAGTTCAGCAGTATGTGTCCGTTCTCATCCTTGAACTTAGGTCTTTCGTAAGGATATAGATTTGACCTTCCCAGAAGTTCGCACAGGCAATCCACGATGTGCTTGTATTGCTGCTGGATGATTCCACTGTTCTTGTTGAACTTCTCAATGGCATTGTCACTTCTCTTGGTTGCCATGGTATAGGCTTCAAGCGCGTTTGCCGGTTTTCCTTCCTTGCGAAGTTTCTCTTCATTGGCAGCACTTTCCTTGTCCTGCTTTTCAAGGTATTCGCTAACGGCTTCTTTGATAGCGGCATTCACCGGTGCAACCGACAAACCCTGTGGAGAGGGTGTGCGGACACTAACCTAGGATGGTAACATTTCCTTTCAATACATTTATGCCCATAATTTACTTTATTTAGATATCTTATTTGGCCGTTGGCCGTTAGCCATTAGCCATTAGCTTTTCCACATTCCAAAGATGGTGCCAGCAGTTATGACAAGAGTTAGTCTGTAAACAATTGTTCTATATGATTCAACTCAAGGTCCAACAGGTCCGCAAAATCGGATTCGAGAACCGCGGCATCAGGGTGAGTCATATAGATTGTTCCTCCTGAGTTACTCAGGTCGATGGTCATATCATAATGCGAAGGAGCGGTCAGACCCTTGTGGCTGTGGTAACTCGCCATATTCAGGACAATATCGACAATAGGGTTGTCTTTGGCTTCCATTTCCCGTGATATGAACACGGGATGCCAAAGGCCATTTGACCTAAGAGGATAACACCTGATTCCATCTGCCGTCATGATTCCAGCTTTCACACCCGCACCAGACTCAAAAATGTCCTTGCCAAGATATGCCCGCAAGGCAATTTCGCTTTCGTGAATTCCGAGAACAAGGTCCTGCCACTCCGAGGGTTGATGGCCTCCGGCGAGCCTTGCATTGACCTCAATGAGCACCGGACCTTTTTCGTCCAGCATCACTTCCGTATGCGCAGGACCGATTTCCAGCCCGACCGCATCAAGCGCTTCAATGACATAACGTATCATAGGAGAGAGCGTCTCATCTGCAGGAGACAAACTTACGGCTTTTACATAAACCGGCCGCATATCGCCCACCTGCACTTTATCGTACCGACATACATTTGTCACGACAGTCCGGCCATTGAATGTGACTGTATTGACATAATACTCCGTACCGTTAATCATTTCTTGCACCAGCGCGGTTCCACTATCGGCAAAATCCCGCCTCAAGGCCTCCGCAACGGCACCCCTGCTATGGCAAGCCATCACACCTACACTTCCTCCACCGTCAAGAGGTTTGACTATAGCCGATTTACCGTTCAGTTCATTTTCATAAAACTCAATTCCTTCCTCGACACTGGAAACGACTTTGCCTCTTATGTATCTCAAACCTGCATCCTTCAGAGCCTCGTGCATCTTGTCTTTTCTGCGAAGATATGGCAGGCGTTCAACGCGATGCCCAGGCAAGCCGAGATCGTGGCTCAACTTTGAAGCCAGTTTCAATCCCAGGTCACCGCCTGCTATGACAAGCACAGGATTCATTTCCCGAACCATACGCAAGGTCTGATGGTAATCGGAGCATTCCTGAACAACCAGAGGCTTTTCACCTTTGATATAGCTGTATTCGACATCCAGAGCCTTCCGCACATATTCTCTTATTTCCTGCGGAGCCGTTATTTCCATTATCACAGGCTCATAACCCTCCCTGCGGATATCCTCGATGTAATTCAGGCTTGACGATATACAATATATTACAATTATTTTCCTTTTCATAATCCTTGATTTATTTGCAATGTATTCATTCCCATCCCTATACTTCTGACTATACGGATATCGGCAACATCCGGTACCTTCCAATCGAAGGAGCTGTCCTCCTCACATCTGAGCTCGACGGTTGTCAGATTGCGACCCTTCCGGATGAAAATATCATTCATTTTTTTGTCACCGCCACGCGGCATTGCCTGCAAAAAACTGTCCAACACGGCAAGAACCTG
>JAZQPD010000115.1:0-3082 GCA_045628285.1 Bacteroidaceae bacterium | reverse complement strand
GGCAGAGTATTACAGCTTTGGAATGAACTCGTGATAGCCAGTTGAGCAAAATTAAAAAGACCTGATATCAATTTTGGAGCCGGAAGATTAATGCGAACAAAAAGAGAGACCGGCTAAAAATCACTTTTTAGTCGGCCTCTTTTTTTGAGACAATCCAAATAGGGATTGACTTGCGGTCACTTGCGACCGCAAGTCAACTAAAATCAATATCCGGGATTCTGATCCGCAATACGGTCAAGACCAGTGTTGGCATCGAATTCCTCTGTCGGAATTGGAAGAATATAGTACTCTTCCTTTTCAAACTTTGAAGAAACGGTCTGAACAAGATTCTTCGGGAATCTGAGCATTACAGCAGCATCGACACCTGATTCGCACACAAAGTTTCTGATGAACTCATTGAAAAGTTCAGCCATTGCACCGTCAGCCGAATCAATTGCATCGAATGCTGTGAAATCAGTAACACCGGCGTGCATTTCAACCTCCTTGATGAACGGCATGGCCTCATTCACCTTATTGAGTCTGATAAGAGCCTCTGCATACATCAGATAAATCTCAGACAGTCTCATCTCGACCATGGTCTCAGCCACTTCATCAAGATCATAGTTGTCAATCTGGTCAAGAGTATAATGGCGCAGATTAAGTGCAAGTCCGTCAGACATGACGACCATTGCATTATCCACGACTTCCTGTTCCTGCTCTATATCAGCCTTTCTCGTATCGGTATCGGCATAAAGTCCGGAAACTGCAGGAATAAGGTTGAACATATCATTGGAATATGTATAATAGCCTTCCATAACTGTGGACTGCTCTGTCTTGGGTTTGATAGCGAAGATGATTTCCTTGCTCTTCAGACCTTTTGTACGATAAATGTCCATTGTGTTTCCTTCAAGCTCGTACGGACCATTGTCAATAATGTCCTTGCAGAGCTTTGCAGCTTCGGCATAGTCACCTTCCTGTCCTCTGTGAAGCAGGACCTTAGCCTTCATACCTTCGGCGAACCACTTGCTGAAACGGTAATTGCTGCAGTTGTCCGATGCATTTGCAATGGCAAAATCAAGGTCAGCAAGAATGCTGTTATATGTTTCCTTCACAGTTGCCCTGCCTGCAGGAACGTTGCTTACAGACATAACCTTATCACGAAGGATTGCACCATACTGGCTGTTGATGTCCCAGCTGTAGCCGAAATAAAGAAGTGCATTGTAATGTCCGATGGCACGGATTGTCCTGGCTTCGGCAATGATCTCATTCTTTCTGTTTCCGCTGAAAAGCTTTGAATCAACACCTTCGACACCTTCAATCACATAGTTCGATGAAACGAATCTGTTGTAGATTGTGGTCCAGAGATAGTTGACATTATCATCGGATGATGCACCCGGTTCCAGCATTTCGCCCCACCAGTTATCCGATGTCAATGTTCCTGCAAAATATGACGGAAGGATTTCAGTGTACATAGGATTGCCTGCGCACTTGACTCCGTTATAGTCTTCCGAGCAGAGTGCATAGGAATAATAAACACCATTCAATGCAACCTCGGCTGAATTGCTGTCATAAATAAGGTTTTCATAAACCACTTCCTGGCTTGGAAGAGCGTTCAGCTTGTCTTCGCACGATGTCGTGCCAAGTACTGCCGCTCCGGCAAAACCGGCAATTGCCAATATTCTATTTATCTTTTTCATATTATCTCATGCTTTAGAAACCGAAACGAACTCCTAATGAATAAGTACGTGAGTAAGGATATGAGCTCACGTCAAGTCCACCGCCACTGATGCTGTACGGGTCATTGCAGATTGCAGGGTCAGCACCCGGATATTTGGTCAGAGTGAACAGATTGCTTCCTGACAGATAGATTGAACCGCTTGTCATGTTGGCCTTCTGCAGGAACTTTGCAGGAATGTTACAACCTATTGAAAGTGAATTCATTCTCAGATATGAAGCATCGTACATATTGACACTGCTGAGCATAAGTCTGTGGCTCGGATTGGCATGGACGTTTGCACGGCCCTCATCAGGGTTCAGAGCCTGCGGACTGCGGTTGGCAAACTGGCCATTTGAGCTGTATCCGAACGACATATCGTCCTTATCCCTTACATAAAGGAGCTGATTGCCGTATGCGTATGTGAATGATGCGTTCATGAACCAGTTCTTATAATTGAGCTGAGTGTTGAAACCGCCGTAGAAATCAGGATTGATATCACCGATCACGTCACGATAGTCACGTGCCCTTTCGTTGAGTGCGAACTTAGGATCACCTACAGCAAGGCAGGGATAGTCACTGCTCCAGTAATTTTCAATTCCCTTGATGTCATAGAACTGCTGTTTGTATTCTTCAAGTTCTTCCTCGGTTTCGATGATGCCATCGGCCTTGTATGCATAGAGGACGCCAAGAGGCATACCCTGTACAAGGACATCGGTACCTGCTTCATAAACATCAATTTCGCCTGCAATCTTCTCGACGCATGAAATGTTGCGTGAAACGTTGAAGCCAACATGCCATGTGAAGTTCTTTGTTCTGATGGGGTCAGCAAAAAGTTCAAGTTCAAGACCCTTATTGGAAAGTTCGGCAAAGTTGGAGACATAGCCAGGGAAGCCTGAACTTGGAGCTGCAACAACATTGAACAGAGCACCGTCGGTATTCTTCCAATATCCTCCGAAAGTACCGCCTAGACGTCCGTTCAGGAATGAGAAGTCGATACCCAGATCCTTCTGTTTGGTTGATTCCCACATGATATCGTCGTTACCCAGCTGGGAAGCGTAAAGGGCTGAAGCGTCTGCGTATGAATCGCATGCGAACAGAGTCATGTACATGTAATCTGAAATATCCTGAGTACCGGTCTTGCCTATGCTGGCACGGAACTTGATTTCATCAATCCACTTCACATCCTTAAGGAAGCCCTCCTCACTGATTCTCCATGCAATGGCACCTGAGGGGAAATAACCTGTACGGTGTGCCTTTGAGAACTTGGATGATGTATCGGAACGGCCAGTGAATGTGAACAGATACTTGTCCATCAGAGTGTAGTTGACACGTCCGTAGAATGAAAGGAGTGCATTTGAAATTGAAGGATTGGCACCGCTTACACGC